>JAMOPR010000034.1 GCA_027064485.1 Desulfurobacteriaceae bacterium
GTGGCAGTCTGAATGGGTAAAGATGAAAATAGAGGAGAAGTTTCCTGATATTGAAGTTGAGCTTGTAGAGATTGTTACTAAGGGAGATAAGATACTCGATGTTCCTCTGGCGAAGATAGGAGATAAGGGATTGTTTACTAAAGAGATAGAAGAGGCTATGTTGCGTGGAGAGGTTGATATAGCTGTTCATAGCTTGAAAGACGTTCCATCAAGACTTCCTGAGGGTTTGAGGTTAATAGCTTTTTCTGATAGAGAAGACCCGAGGGATGCTCTGCTTTCGTGCGGAAGATATACTTTGTCAACGCTTCCAGAGGGTGCCGTTGTAGGAACCAGTTCTTTGAGGAGGAGGGCACAGTTAAAGATAGTTAGACCTGACCTTGAGATAAGGGATTTAAGAGGTAACGTTGATACGAGAATAAGGAAGTTGAAGGAGGGTCAATACGACGCAATCATATTGGCTGCAGCCGGTGTAAAAAGGTTGGGATGGGAAGATGAGATAGATGAAATTATTTCACCTCAAGTTATGATTCCTTCTGTTTCCCAGGGAATATTGGGTATTGAGGGAAGGGAAGGTGATGAGGAAATAATCAAAGTAGTTAGAGAAGCTGTTAACTCGGAAGATTCCGAGATAGCGGCTCATCTTGAAAGGGCGTTTTTAGCTACCGTTGAAGGAGGGTGTCAGGTTCCATTGGGTTGTTACGCTGTTGTTAATGGTGAGAAGGTTCACGTTAGGGCGTTTATATCTGACCTTAACGGAGAGTTTTTCCATAAGGAAGAAGGTGTTTTCAGGTGTGGCAGTATAGAAGAAGCAGAGAGGATAGGTAAAAAGGTTGCGGAAAGGCTTCTTTCGGCTGGAGGAAGAGAAATACTTGATGAGTTGATGAGATGTCAGTAAGGTTTTTTGTTTCTTCTTTCTTAAAGGAGGAATATAAGGAAGGTTTGAGAAGTGGGGGAGTGGAGTGGGTGGATTTTCCTCTGATAAAGACAGAAAAGCTTCCCTTTTCTTTAGAGGGTGAATCTTGGGATTATGCAGTTTTTTCCAGTAAAAACGGAGTTCGGCACTTTTTCTCTAGCGTTTCGCCGAATGTTTTAAGGGATGTAACGGTAGTAGCAGTTGGTAGGTCTACGGCTGAAGCTTTGAAGAGGTTAGGGTTTTCACCTTTAATTCCCGATAATTTTAGCGGAGAAGGATTGATAAAGCTTTTTGAAAAGATAGATATAAAGGAAAAAAAGTTTTTGGTAGTAAAACCTAAGGAAGGAAGAAAGATTTTCGTTCAGTTTTTAAAGGAAAAGGAGGCAATTGTTGAAGAAATTGCTGCTTATAGAACTGTGGTTAATACGGAAGTTTCCGAGTTATTGAGAAAGGAGTTAAAGGAGGGTTTTGATTTCCTCTCTTTTACCAGTCCTTCAAACTTTAAAGCTTTTTTATCTTTGGGTGGAGAGTTAGCAGAGGAAACGTTAAGAAAGGCTAAGGTTATACCTATAGGTCATGTAACGGCTGATGCTATAAAGAAATTAGGTTTCGATGTTTATAAGGTGCCTGATGAATACACTTTGAACGGCATTGTTAAACTCATAATGGAGGAGGCTTCAAATGCTTACAGGTAAATTTCCAGAGTTAAGGCTTAGAAGATTGAGAAAGAACGAGAACATAAGAAGAATGGTTAGAGAAACAGTTTTAGCGGTTGATGATTTTATATATCCACTTTTTGTTGTTGAAGGGGAAGGAGTTAAAGAAGAGATACCTTCTATGCCGGGGCAGTTTCGCTACTCGATTGATAGGGTAGTAGAAGAAGTTGCGGAAGTTAAAGAGTTGGGGATTCCTGCAGTAATTCTTTTTGGTATTCCTGCCCACAAAGATGAATTAGGTTCCGATTCCTACTCCGATGACGGGATTATTCAAAGGGCTGTAAGGGCTATAAAGGAAGAAGTTCCGGATATTTACGTTATTACGGATGTTTGTTTTTGTGAATATACCTCTCATGGACACTGCGGTTATTTGAAGTGTGAGGGTAACCACTGTGATGTGGATAACGATAAGACACTTGAGCTTTTAAAGAAGCAGGTGGTTTCTCACGCAAAAGCAGGTGTTGATATGGTTGCTCCTTCAGGCATGATGGACGGTATGATTAAAGCTATAAGAGAAGGACTTGATGAAGCTGGTTTTACGGATATACCGATTATGTCTTATGCGGCTAAATATGCTTCTGCTTACTACGGTCCTTTCAGAGATGCTGCCGAATCTGCACCTGCCTTTGGTGATAGGCGTTCTTATCAGATGGACCCTGCCAACAGCGATGAAGCTTTGAGAGAGGTTGCTCTTGATATTCAGGAAGGTGCAGATATTGTTATGGTAAAACCAGCTCTTTCGTATATGGATATTATTAGAAGAGTAAAGGATACCTTCAAGTATCCTGTGGCTGCCTATAACGTTAGTGGTGAATATGCTATGGTTAAAGCAGCAGCGATGAATGGATGGATAGATGAAAGAAAGGTTGTTTTAGAAACGCTTCTTTCTATGAAAAGGGCAGGTGCTGATTTAATACTTACTTACCATGCTAAAGATGTTGCTAAATGGTTGAGAGAGGGATAATGGAGAGATTAGTTGTATGGCTTGATGAAGTAGGAATTGAAGATATCCCGATTGTTGGGGGAAAGAACGCTTCTTTGGGGGAAATGATTAAGCATTTATCTCCCAAGGGGATTAGAATTCCTTACGGTTTTGTTGTGACTGCCGAGGCTTACAGGTATTTCGTTAGCTATAACGGGCTTGATAAGAAAATAAGGGATATTTTGGAGAGGATAGATATTTCTAACGTTAAGGAGTTAGAGAAGGGTAGTAAAGAGATAAGAAATCTGATAAAGAGCGGAAGATTTCCTGAAGATTTAAAGCGTCAAATTACAGAAGCATATCAGAAGCTTTCTGAAAGATATGGAGTTGAAAATGTCGATGTAGCTGTTCGGTCCTCTGCTACGGCAGAGGATTTACCCAACGCTTCTTTTGCTGGTCAGCAAGAGACGTATTTGAACGTTAGAGGGGTTTGTAAGGTTCTTGACGCTATAAGGAAGTGTTTTGCATCCTTGTTTACCGAAAGAGCCATTTCTTACAGAGAAAGGTTCGGTTTTGACCATTTCAAAATTGCTCTTGCCGTTGGTGTTCAGAAGATGGTTAGGTCTGACCTTGCTTCTTCCGGTGTAGCTTTTTCTCTTGATACGGAAACGGGGTTTAGAAATGTTGTTCTCGTTACCGGTTCTTACGGTTTGGGTGAATACGTTGTAAAAGGTGTTGTTGTTCCGGATGAATGGATAGTTTTTAAACCTACGCTGGAAAAAGGTTTTAAGGCAATAATAGATAAAAGGTTGGGAGTTAAAGATAGAAAGCTAATTTATGATGAATCGGGAGAAGGGGTTGTTGAAACCAAGGTAACTGAAAAAGATAGAAGTAAGTTTTCTTTGAACGATGAAGAAGTCCTAACTTTAGCAAAATGGGTAGTTGAGATAGAACGTTATTATTCCAAACCTATGGATGTTGAATGGGCAAAGGACGGCAGGACTGGCGATTTATACATAGTTCAGGCGAGACCTGAAACGGTTCATAGTAACAGAAAGCGTTATAAGTTGGAAGTTTATAAACTTACCGTTCCCGAAACGGAAAGAGAAAAGAGGATTTTGCTTAAAGGGATTGCAGTAGGTAAAAAAGTGGCTTTCGGAAGAGTAAAGGTTTTAAAGTCTCTTGATGAAGCTGAGAAGTTTAATGATGGCGATGTTTTGGTGACAGACATTACAGACCCCGATTGGGAACCTTTGATGAGGAGAGCATCTGCTATTGTAACTAACAGGGGAGGTAGAACTTGTCACGCTGCCATTGTGGCAAGAGAGTTGGGAGTTCCTGCAGTTGTAGGCACGGGTAATGCAACTGAGATTTTGAGTGATGGAACCGAAGTTACTGTGTCGTGCTGTGAAGGTTCTACAGGTTACGTTTATGAAGGCAGAATGGATTATTCTGTTGAAGAAGTAGATATTTCTAAACTTCCGTCTACGAAAACTCCTGTTATGCTTAACGTGGCTTCTCCGGAAGATGTTTTTGAATTATCCTTTTTGCCTTCTGCAGGCGTTGGACTTGCAAGGGAAGAGTTTATTATCAATAACTACATAGGTGTTCATCCTCTTGCGCTTATAAATTTTGACAATTTGAGTGTTGAATTGAAAGAAAGGATTGAGGAAATAACTGTTGGTTATGAAGACAAAAAGGCTTTTTACGTTGATAAGTTGGCTTACGGTATTGCAAGAATAGCTGCAGCTTTTTATCCTAAGCCGGTGATTTTAAGGTTTTCCGATTTTAAGTCGAACGAGTATGCTCACCTTTTGGGTGGAAGTATTTTTGAGCCTGCTGAAGAAAATCCAATGCTTGGCTGGAGAGGTGCTTCAAGATACTATTCTGATAAATTCAAAGAGGCATTTGGACTTGAATGTCTTGCCGTTAACAAAGTTAGAGAAGAGATGGGACTTGATAATTTGATAGTTATGGTTCCGTTCTGCAGGACTCCTGAAGAGGGGAAGAGAGTTCTTGAGGTTATGAGAGAGTTCGGACTGGAGAAGGGAAAGAACGGGCTTAAAGTTTATGTGATGTGTGAGATTCCTTCTAACGTTATTTTGGGGAAAGAGTTTGCAGAAGTGTTTGACGGATTTTCTATAGGTTCAAACGACTTGACGCAGTTGACTTTGGGAGTTGATAGGGATTCACCTTTGGTGGCTCACGTTTATGATGAGAGGAATGAAGCTGTTAAGTGGATGGTGGAAAAAGCTATTGAGAATGGAAAGAAATACGGAAGAAAGGTTGGTATATGCGGTCAAGCGCCTTCTGATTATCCGGAGTTTTTAGAGTTTTTGGTGGAAAAGGGAATAGATAGTATATCTGTTAATCCTGATGCGCTGGTAGACGTTTTGAAAGTTGTTAGTGATGTGGAGAAGAGAATAGAGAGAAATTGAGCGGTTGGGAGGAAGTGGTAGTTGGTGAAGGTGGATTTTTTTGATTGGAAATTAAGAGAAGTTGAGAAGCCGAAAATAGATATGCCGTTTTCCCGTCTTCCATGGGAAGATTTGGAAGAGTTTAGGGACGTTGCTGAGGATATGAGAAGCAGATTTGAAACAATGGTTGTTGTTGGTGTAGGAGGGTCTTCTTTAGGAACTAAGACAGTATATAAAGCTTTAAGATACAAGGCTACGAGAAAGCTTGTTTTTTTGGATAATGTGGACCCTTTACTCATATCTGAAACGTTGCGGACTATCGATTGGGAAAATACGTGTTTCTTGTTTGTAAGTAAATCGGGGAAAACGCTTGAAACGGTAACGATTTTGAACGTTATATTGAGAGAGTTAGCTTCGAGAAACTTGCCTTTAAAAGGTAGAGTAATCTTTGTTGGGGATAGAGGTAATTCTTTTGAGGAACTTTCTCAGAAATTTGGAGCTAAATTTTTTTCTGTGCCCTCTGAGATTGGTGGCAGATTTTCTATTTTTACAGCAGTTTCTTTAATTCCCTGTTTATACGCTGGTTTTAATTGTGAACGTCTTTTGATGGGAGGAGAAACTTCACTTAAAGATGTAAAGATACCTTTGAATCTGGCTCTGTGGAAGTATGAGAACTACAAAGCTGGGAGAAAAAACTCCGTTTTGATGCCCTATACTTCGTATTTGAGAGAATTCACGGAGTGGTATAGTCAGCTGTGGGCTGAGTCTTTGGGAAAAAATGGAAAGGGGCAGACTCCCGTTAAAGCCATTGGAACATCTTCTCAGCATTCCATTTTGCAGCTTTTTATTGATGGACCTGATGATAAGTTATACCAGTTCTTTGTAATAGAAAGGTTTCCAGCAGATTACAGGCTTCCTGAAAACGTAGAGATTTTGGAATATTTGTCCAATAAAAAGATTTCGGAAGTTATTAAAGCAGAGTTTAAAGGAACGCTTCAGTCTCTTACTGTGAAAGGGAGACCTGTAGTCGTTTTTACATTGGATAGGTTAGAAGAATTTGAGCTTGGGTATCTGTTTATGACTTATATGGTAGCTACTGTAAAGATGGCAGAGTTTTTGGGTGTAAATCCTTACGGTCAGCCAGCTGTTGAGCTCGGTAAAAAGGTTGCTAAGGAAATTCTATCTTCCTGAATATTTCCCAGATTGCTATTCCTGTTGCTATTGAAACGTTTAGAGAGGGAGTTTTCCCTTTACCTGGTATGGATACTATTTTATCGCTTATTTTGAGGAGTTTTTCTTTTATGCCCTTTCCTTCGGAGCCGACTATTAGTGCAAGAGGAAAATGGGCTTTAACTTTTGATATATTCTCTCCTCCTGTTTCTACTGAAATTATAGTTCCACCTTTATTTTTGAATGTTTTTATAGCTTCTACGAGATTGTCGCACTTTGAGACGATTAAATGAAATAGTGCACCGGAAGAAGCTTTTACGGCTGTTTCATTTAAAGGAGCGCTTTCCTTTTCTGGTAGTAAAATACCTGTTCCTCCAAAGAATTCGGTTGTTCTGGCAATTGCTCCTAAGTTTTGAGGTTCTGTTACTCTGTCTAAGATTACGAAAAAGGAATTTTTCTGAATGGTTTTATTTATAAGAATTTCTGGGTCGTAAATCTTTATCGGAGATAGAAGTATTACAATGCCTTGATGTTTTGTGGTTCTGGCTTTCCTTTTAAGTTCCTCTTTTTTCGCCCATTGAATTTTGATTTTCCGTTTTTTTAAAGTTTCTATAAGTTCTGGTGGAAAGTATTTGCCAAATTGCAGGTAAACTTTTTCAATTCTTTTGTTTGATTTTAGCGCTTCTTCGAGGGCGTTTTTTCCCCATAAAATCATTACTTTCTCCTGATTTTTTTCTAACTTATGTTACCATGATTTGTAGATGACGGGATATTTAGTAGAATTGATTAAGAAAGTGAAATGCATATAATTAAACCTTGCTTTTTGAAGGAGGTATTTGACCTTGAGTGTTATTTAACTTCGTATAAAGGAGGAAGAAAAATGGCAAAGACCCTCGGCGTCCACATTGTAGCTGACCTTTACGGTTGCGACCCTGAAATTTTGAAGTCTGCCGATAGAATGGCAGAAATCTTTGAAGGGGCTGTTGAGTATGCCCGTCTAAATAAACTTTCTCACTATTACCACCAGTTTGAGCCTTACGGCGCAACGGGGGTTGTTGTGATATCTGAATCTCACCTTTCTTTCCATACATGGCCTGAGCATGGTTATGTTGCTATTGATGTTTATACGTGTGGTGACCATGAGAACGCTTTTAAAGCTTTTGATTACATAGTTGAGAAACTTGCTCCGGAGAGGGTTGAGAAAGAGGTTCACTTTAGAGGTGTTATAAACGAGGAAGAGGAAGTAGCGTTTTGCACGAGTGTAGGCTGACATTATACATGGGGGAGAGCTTCTCCCCCGTTTGGCGTTTATTCTTCTCCGAATTTCTTTTCTATTTGTTCTTGTTCCAACTTGCATTTGATGCAAAGTTCAGCTACCGGTCTGAGCTTGAGTCTTTCATACTGAATACAGTTCCCGCATTTTTCGCATATTCCATAAGTTCCTTCTTCTATTTTTTGTAGCGCTTTCTCTATCTTTTTTAGATATTTTGCTTCCCTATCTCTTATTCTCATTTCAAACGTTCTGAGGATTTCGTCTGTTGACATGTCAACGATATCACCAATTTCTCTTTCGGAGCGGAATTGGTCTTCAAGCCCTTTTTTGATATCTTCAAGAACTTCTTTTTTCTTCTGTTCCAGAATTTCCTTGAATTCTTTCATTTGTTCCGCTGTGAGGCATTTGTTCCCTTTCATCGGAAAAACCTCCTGAACCTTTTGTTGTGGGAAAAGTAACAGCAAACGTGTAAAATGTCAACGACAACTTTTTCCGGGGGCTGAAATGAAGCTTACTAAGAGAGTTTTGGGAATGTCTCCTTCTCCTACTATGGCTATTACTTCTAAGGCTAAAGAGATGAGGGCTAAAGGAATTGATGTTATAGGATTTGGTGCGGGAGAACCTGATTTCGATACTCCTGAACACGTTAAGAGAGCTGCTATAGAAGCAATTAAATCAGGCTTTACTAAGTATACGTCACCTGCCGGGATTCCCGAACTAAGAAAAGCGGTTGCTGAGAAGCTAAAAAGAGAGAATGGGATAGATTATTCCCCTGAAGAGGTTGTAATAACGGATGGGGCTAAACTTGCTCTGTTCAATTTGATGCTTTCTGTGATTGAGGAGGGTGATGAGGTTATTATTCCTGCTCCTTACTGGGTTACTTATCCTGAGCAGGTAAAGTTTGCAGGCGGAAAACCTGTGTTTGTTGAGACTAAGGAAGAAAATGGATTTTCTTTAAAGCTTGAAGATATTGAGCCTGTGGTGACTGAGAGAACGAGGTTGTTGATACTTTGCACTCCTAACAATCCTACGGGTGCTGTTATCGATAGAAGCGAGCTTGAAAAAATAGGGGAGTTTTGTGCTGAAAGAGGAATTTTAATAGCTTCTGACGAGTGTTATGAAAAACTTACTTATGATGGTTTTGAGCATACGAGTATAGCTTCTATATCTGAGAAGATTAAAAACGTTACGATAACTATTAATGCGCTTTCTAAAGCGTTTTCTATGACAGGTTGGCGAGTAGGTTATGCTGCTGGTCCTAAAGAAATTATTGATGCGATGATAAAGATTAATTCTCAGTCTATTTCTAACGTTAACTCTGTTGCGCAAAAAGCAGCTGTTGCTGCGCTTACATCTCCAACTGACTTTTTGAAAGATTGGCTTAAGGCTTTTGATGAAAGGAGACGTTATATGGTTGAGAAGCTCAATGAGATTCCTGGAGTTAAGTGTTTAATGCCTAAAGGGGCGTTTTATGCTTTTCCTAACGTAAAGGAGTTGATAGAAAAGGGTGGTTTGAGAGATGATTTTGCGCTTGCTGACTACCTGCTTGAGAAGGCTAAAATTGCAGTTGTTCCTGGAAGTGCGTTTGGTATGCCTGGATATTTGAGGCTTTCTTACGCTACGTCTATGGATAATATAGTTGAAGGATTAAATAGATTTAAAAGAGCTGCAGAAGAGTTGTTAGGAGAGGGTTAATGAAGAAGGTTTATAGAACGGATAAGTTGACGCTTTTCAGTTATGCTTTGCTTGTGTTTGCCTATGTGTGGTTTTTCTTTTTGTTGGTTGAGAGGGCGGGGGGATTTTCGGGAAAATCCGCCATTTTGGCTGTTTTGATTCTCCCAATTTTGCTTTACTTTTTCTTTTTGCTCAGAAAAAAGGTAGTTGTTACTGATAGAGGATTGGAAATTGTTGGAATTACCGGTAAGAAGTTTTTTGAATGGAGTGAGATAAAAGAAGTTTCGGTTTCTAAAGGTAGGAAGTATTTTCTGTTTGTTACAGGTAAAAATGATAAGTTTGCAATTATTGATGATTCTATTTCTGACTTTGTAGAACTTGCAAAAGAAATAGCTGAAAAGGCTCCTAAAGAGGCAGTAAAAGAGGAAGTTTTTACAGTTATTTCCAATTATAAAAGGTCTGTTTCTTCTCTCCTGTTGATTCTTGCTGCTTCTATTGTGTTGATTTATCTATTGATAAAAAGTCAAGGTTTGATAAAATAAAAATACTAAAGGGTTCCGAGTCTGGTTTCCTAAGGGGTGTTTGCCCTATGGAACCAGACCGGTAGGGTATACCTGGAAACGGGTATGCCTCCCGGATTGGAAAGGAACCCTTTCTTTGTTCATCTTAAGGGGTCAGTTCCAATCCGGGGCTGACCCCTTAAATATTTTAGAGGAAGAAAGTTGAAGAAATTTCTACTGGTTTTATTGTTTGTTCAATTTTTATTTTTGTGTTCTTCTTTTGCTGGTGTTATTAGGTTGAGTGCAGCTTTAGGAACGAAAGAATTAATTAACCATGAAGTCAAGTTGTTTACTTCTTTTTATGGTTCGGATAGAGTAATTTGTAATTTTTCTTCTTCAGGTAGGTTAGCTGCGCAAATAGAGGCGGGAGCTCCTGCAGATATTTACATTTCTGCCTCTAAATTCTGGATGAATTATTTGGTGAAAAAAGGATTTATCGTTCCTGATTCTGCTAAGCCTTTTGCTTCTACAGATTTGGTTTTAGTTGTTCCATTGAATTCACGTATCAGTTCTATTACTGAGGCTAAAAGGATTGCAATAGGTAATAGATTGGCACCTGTTGGTAGGTATGCAATAGAAACACTCAAAAATTTAGGTATTTATAAGAAATTAAAAGGTAGGTTTATTTATGCGCCTACCGTGAGACAAATTAGCGTTTGGGTTATGACGGGAAATGCTGATGCGGGTATTATCTATTACTCCGATTATGTGAAATTTAAGGATAGGTTAAAACTCCTAAAGGTTTTTCCTGAAAATCTCCATGAACCTATTACTTTTTGGGTAGGTATCGTTAAAGGGACGAAAAATTCTTATTCCGCCAAAATGTTTGAGCAATTCATTCTTAACACAAGCGATAGTGTTTTTAGAAAATTTGGTTTTAAGAAAGTAGCCGAGGATTTGAAATGATTTCTCTTGACCCTGAAGCTCTTTTTTCCATAAAACTTTCTTTGAAAGTTTCAACTATTTCTGCAATTTTAGTTACTTTGTTTGGACTTCCTGTTTCTTACTTTTTAGCGTTGAAGAAGTTTCCTTTTAGGAACTTAGTAGATGCTTTAGTAACTTTACCTTTGGTTTTTCCACCTACCGTTACCGGTTACGTTCTACTTTTATTGTTAGGTAAAAACGGTGTTATTGGTTCTTTGATTTACAAGTTTTTTAAAACGGGAATAGTCTTTACTTGGTATGCAGCGGTTGTGGCTTCTTCAGTTGCTGCTTTCCCAATTTTCGTAAAAGGAGCAAGAGCTGCAATAGAATCAGTTGATAGGAACCTTTTATACGTTTCCTACACTTTAGGTAAAGGTGAATTGGAAACGTTTTTTAGGGTTGTTTTACCACTTGCTAAAAGGGGAATAATAGCAGCTATTGTTCTATCTTTTGCCCGAGCTATGGGTGAGTTTGGAGCTACTCTCATGCTTGCAGGGAATATCCCTTTTCAGACTAACACTATACCGATAGAGATTTATAGTGCCGTGTCGGGTGGAGATTTTGAAAAAGCCAACCTTTTGTCAATAGTCACTGGTGTAATTTCCTTAAGCATTCTTTATTTAATAAATCGATTAACCAATAGAGGTGAGAGATGGTAGTGTTTTCTGAAGAAGAGATAGATGCTCTTTTAGGAGAAGATGTTCCTTGTTTTGATTTGACCACCTATCTTCTCGGAATAGGAAAAGAGAAGGGAGAGATGACTTTTTCTGCCAGGCACGATATGGTTATTTGCGGGACAGAAGAGTGCAGTAAGTTATTTGAAAAATTTAACTTGAAAGTCAAGAAGAGTCTTCCGAGCGGTAGCGAAGTAACTGCTGGAGAGGTGTTTCTGAAAGTAGAAGGTTTAGCAGAAAGTTTGCATTTGACCTGGAAGGTTGCTCAGAACGTTCTTGAATACGCTTCTGGGATTGCTACGAAAACCAAAAAATTGGTTAACCTTGCAAGGGAAGTTAATGAAAGCGTTGAAATTGCTACTACGAGGAAAACTTTTCCCTTTGGTAAGAAGTTGTGCATAAAAGCGATACTTGCTGGAGGAGCTTTACCCCATAGATTGGGGCTTTCCGAGAGCGTTCTCATTTTTGAAAACCACATGAAGTTTTTGGGTGGTTTGGATAGATTGTTGGAAATGATACCAGAATTGAAGAGGCGCATTCCTGAAAAGAAGATAATCGTTGAAGTAAATTCTGTTGAAAATGCTTTTCTATCTTTGAGTTCCGGAGTTGATGTTGTTCAGTTGGATAAGTTTTCTGTGGAAGACGTTGCAGAAGTAGTGAAATTTAGGGACCAAAAGTTTCCTGACGCTAAAGTTGCTGCTGCCGGTGGTATTAATGAAACCAATATAAAAGATTATGCTGCTACCGGTGTTGACATAATCGTTTTAACGTGTGCTTATTTTGGGAAGCCTGCAGATGTTAAGGTGGAGATGAAAAAGTGTTAGAGGTTTGTGTAAAGAAGAGATTGGAGGGCTTTTATCTGAATGTTCAGTTTTTTTCTAAAAATAAATCTGTTGCTTTGTTTGCTCCTTCCGGTTCAGGGAAAAGTCTCACTTTGCAGGCGATAGCAGGTTTGCTTAAACCTGATGAGGGAAGGATAAGAGTTATTGATAGGGTGTTTTTTGATTCAAATGAAAAAATTTTTCTGCCTCCACAAAAAAGGAAAGTGGGTTATCTGTTTCAGGATTATGCTTTGTTTCCACACATGACAGTTTGGGAAAACGTTTCCTACGGTTGTAGAGATAAAAAACGGGTAGAAGAAGTTTTGGAAATGTTTGAAATACAAGATATAAAAAATCGCTTTCCGGGAGAGATTTCAGGAGGACAGAGACAGAGAGTTGCTCTTGCAAGGGCTTTAGCTTTTGAGCCTGAGATTTTGCTTTTGGATGAACCTTTTTCTGCTCTTCATAAAAGCCTGAAATTGGAGCTGTATGAGAGACTTCGGAGAATTTTAAATGAATTTTCGATTCCAATGGTTTTGGTAACTCACGATTTTGATGAGGTAGTTCAACTTACTGATTACGTTGTAATTATGGAAAAAGGGAAGGTAAGGCAGGAGGGAAATCCGAAAAAAGTGCTCTTTAATCCGATAGATGAAAAAGTAGCTAAATTATTGGGGCATCGGAGTTTTCTGTCGGGGAAGGTTGTTTCTGTAAAAAAGGATTGGGTGAAGGTAAGGTTAAAAGATAGAAAAGGGCAGCTTTTAGAAGCTAAAAATTTTCCGGAAGATTTAAAAGAGGGAGAAGATGTTTTTGTTTCTATTTTACCGTTTGCCGTTGCGCTTAATCCTTTAGAAGATTCTGTGAAGGTTTCTGCAGTGATTAAAGATATTATGAAAGAAAAGGATAGAAACGTGGTTGTTTTGGATTTGGGTAGTGATGTGGTTTTACATCTTCCATTTTCTCTTTCTCCGAACTTCATTATAGAGAAGGGGGAAGAGACGGACTTTTATCTTTCTTCTTCCTGTATTTCAGTTTTCAGGAGGCGTTATGAAAAGGAAAGTTAGAGTTGAGGATGCTGTTGGTATGGTTTTAGTTCACGATATTACAGAAGTTGACCTCGATAAAGGGTTTAAAGGAAGGGCATTTAAAAAAGGACATATTATAAAGCCTGAAGATGTGGAAAAACTTAAAAAACTTGGAAAGGAATATGTTTACGTTTTAGAGCTTTCTGAAGATGAGGTTCATGAGGATGAAGCAGCTGTTTTACTTGCCGATGCTATTATGGGGGAGAATACGTATAGAGATGAGTCTCCTTCTGAAGGGAAAATAAATATTTATTCTTCGGTTTTTGGAGTGGTTAAAATTGATGTGGAAAAGCTTGTGAAATTTAATCTTGTTGGCGAACCGTCTTGTCCTACCATTCATAACAATATGTGGGTAAAGCCGGGAACTAAAGTGGCTTCGGTTAGGATTATCTCTTTAGTTGCACCTAAGTATCAGATAGATGAAGCAGTAAAAATAGCGGGAGATGGCATTGTAAGAGTTATTCCATTTGAGGAAAAAAAGGCAGGAATGATAATTACGGGAAATGAGGTTTTTTATGGCAGGATTGAGGATAGATTTTTTGATAGGTTGAAACCGAAGCTGGAGTTTTTCCGCTGTAGCGTTGAAGAAAAGATTGTTCTTCCCGATGATGAGGAAAGAATAAGAAATGCCATTGGAGATTTTGTAGGGAAGTATGACATTGTTATTTTAACAGGTGGAACTTCTGTTGACCCTGATGATGTAACTTACAAGGCTATAAGAAATGCTGGAGCTGAAAATTTCATAAGAGGTAATCCTATTCAGCCGGGAAATATGTTTACTATGGGATGGATAGAAGGTAAGCCTGTTGTTGCTGTTCCAGCAGCTGCGCTTTTTTATAAGGCTACCTCTTTTGATATTTGGCTTCCAAGGCTCTTGATAGGGGATGTGATAGGTAGAGAAGAGGTTGCGGCTAAATCTCACGGTGGCTTGTGCCATAATTGCTCTGTTTGTGTGTTCCCTATCTGTCCGTTTGGGAAATCTTGAGAGGTGTTAGATGAAGGTAAAGAGGGAAGAAGCGCTAAATATTATTCTGAATAATGTTCACAGCTGTGGTTGGGAATACGTGAAGTTGGATAATGCTTACGGTAGAGTTCTTGCCGAAGATGTTGTTTCTCCGGTTGACGTTCCCGATGTAAATAAGTCGGCTGTTGATGGTTACGGTTTTAGGGTTTCTTCGCTGAAGAAGTTACCTGCTAAGTTAAAGGTTGTGGGAGAGGTTCAAGCTGGAGATGTTGGGAAGTTTGAGGTTAAAGAAGGAGAGGCTGTTTTTGTTATGACGGGAGGAGCTGTTCCTGACGGTGTTGATGTAGTGGTGAGGGTTGAGGATGTTAAAAGGGAAGGGGATGAGGTGGTGGTGGATTTTCCCGTTGAAAGGGGAGAACTTGTAAACTTTGTGGGTAGTGAGATTAAGAAGGGAGAAGTTGTGTTAACTTCAGGGGAAAGGCTTGATTATAGGAAGGTTGGTTTGCTTGCAAATATTGGGGTTTACAAGGTGAGAGTTTTTAGGAAGCCTGTTATTGGGGTGGCTACTACAGGTAATGAAGTTTTGGAGGCTTACGAACCTCACAGAACAAGTTGTGTGAGGAACGTTAACTATTACGTGTTGCAAGGACTTTTAAGTAAAGTTGGAGCTGTTCCGATTAACTTGGGAAATTTGGAAGATGATTTAGATTTAACAATTGGGAAGTTGGAAGAAACTTTTAACCACATTGATGTTTTGGTTACAACGGGAGGAGTTTCTAAAGGGAAATACGATTTTATAAAAAGAGCAATTGAGCTTTTAGGTTTTGATGTGAAATTTACTTCTACCAATATTAGGCCTGGAAGACCGCTTGTTTTTGCAGTTAAAGGCGAAAAAGTTTTCTTTGGCTTACCAGGTTATCCTTCGGCTACGTTAGTAAACGCTGTTGAGTTTTTACTTCCTGCTGTTAGGAAGATGGCAGGTGAGAAGCATTGTGAGAATGTTTATTATGATTTTGAAGCTGGGGAGAGGATTAGAGGGAAGAAAGGAAGGGTGGATTTTGTCAGAATAAATATAAGGGGAAGTAAGGTTTACAGCGCTGGAAACCAGCAAACTGCGAACTTTTATACTATTGTTAATTGTGATGGTTTGGCGGTAATTGATGAAGACAGAGGTTACGTAGAAGAAGGAGAAAGAATAAATGTTCTACTGTTCTGTAATAGAAGCGGATTGTGATAGAATATTACTATCATTGGAGTGGAGGATTGAGGAATGGCAAGGGCTTTGAGGGAAATTTTCTTCTTTAAAAAGTGGATTGCAGCTGTTGAACTTATTCTTTACATTTTTATGTTCTTTACGTTAATACTTACAGCTTATCATCACGTTTTCGGGGGACATTAAGAGAGAATGTCGAGACCTTCCTGGAATGAGTATTTTATGTCTATTGCAGAGTTGGTTTCTTCCCGTTCAACGTGCCTTCGCAGGAAGGTCGGGGCTGTTTTAGTTAAGGATAAAAGAATAATTGCTACAGGCTATAACGGTCCTCCTACGGGTTTGAAGCATCCAGATGAAGTTGGATGTTTGAGAGAGAAGTTAAACGTTCCGAGCGGTCAGAGACATGAGCTTTGCAGAGGTCTTCATGCTGAGCAGAATGCCATAATACAGGCTGCTCTTCACGGTGTTTCTACTAAAGGTTCTATTCTTTACTGCACTCATTGTCCCTGTTCTTTGTGCGTTAAGATGTTGATAAACGCAGGAATTGAAAAAGTAATATACAAAGAAGGGTATCCTGATTGGCTTGCAAAGGAGATTGCAAAAGAGGCAAACCTACCGCTGATAGAGTTTTCTTCCATTAGTAAATCTTCCTGAGAAAATAGTTGCTCAGTCCGAAAAGGATTGTTCCCTGTAGGAAAAGGTAGAGAAGGTTTTTGTATAAAAATTCTAAAGATAAACCTTTTATTGCTACTGCGTAGGCTCCATCTATGTAGAACTTTAGTGGGGATAAGTTTGATAGCCATTGGAGGATTTTAGGCATTGTTTCTATGGGTGTCCAGTCCCCCGATAGGTAGAGTATAGGAATTAGGATTAGAACGGTAAGTTGTGATACTTGGAGCATGTTTTTTGAAAGAGATGCGATGAAAAGGGACAATCCTACCGTTGTAAATATGTAGAATGCGGTGAGAATTGCAAAATCCCCCACCCTCCCATGGAACGGAACCGAACAAAACCGTTGAATAGTTACAGAAATGGCAAATACGGAAGATAGCAGGATAATGATTCCCATGGAAATAGCTTTTACTAAAAGGAATGTGTGCGTTTTTACTGGAGATACCATGAGCATTTCTATGTTTCCTCTCTCTTTTTCCATAACGACGGCAGAAGCGGGAAGCAAAAGAAGGAATAAGGTAATCACAGTGAGAAGTTCGGAGTAAGCCATAAATATTTTGCTGGAGGCATTTTGGTTAAAGAATATTCTCGGTTTAGCTTCTACAATTCCGAATTCCATTGAAGGATATACGGGAATTAACCTGAGCAGAAAATTGTAAATGATTTCTTGTGCATAAGCGGAGAAGAGATAGCTACTGCTTATTTCGGCGCCGTTAACAATAACTCCTACTTTTCCGCTTTTTCCCTCTTTCAGTTTTTCTTCAAAGTGGGGTGGTATACGGATTATTCCTATAGCTTTGTTCTCCAACAGTAACGTTTCTAAATCTTTATTGCTCGTTACGTATCCTTTGAACCTGAAGTAAGGTTGAGGAAAGGAGGAGATAAGCTCTCTTGAAAGCGGAGAGAAGTCGTAATCTTGAACGTAAAATTTGGCGTTTTTTAGGGTGAGTTCTATACCTGTGGCTGCCAGGTATATGTCGAGAGTGAAGGAGTAGATTAGAAAGAGTAGGAGTCCTCTATTTCGCAGGAATTGGATTATTTCTTTATATATGAGAACTAAGAATTTCATTGTGATTCCCTCTTTTTAAATGTTAGTATCGTTGCGGAGAAAATCGTCAGGAAGAACAAGAGCAAGGTGGCGGTTTCCCCAAAAGTTGCCTTTAGCGGTGCTGATTTGAAGAATTCATCTTTTAAGAGGTTTAAGTAGTAGAACGTCGGTATAGTTTTTGAAATCATTAAAGTTGTTTTATCCATAGAAGAGACGGGCGTTAAGTAGCCGGAATAGAGGTATGATGGGATTGCGGTCATTATTACAGACCCGATAAATGCGGAAACTTGCCTTTTAAAGAAGTTGGATAGGAACAGTCCAAACGATACGGCAGTTAACAAGTAGAAAAGGCTTCCGACCGAAAAAATGAACCAGTTTCCCTTAAATGGAACCTTGAATAGGTATAGAGTCATACATAGCAGTATAAGGAGATTGATTAGGGCTATTATCAGCGCAAAAATCAGTTTTCCCGTAAGGTATTCTACGGTCTTTATAGGTGAAGAGTAGATGTTGTATATTGAACCGCTTTCTTTTTCTTTTGTGATAAGCAGGGAGGCAAAGACAGCGGGAGAAATCAGCATTATCAAGGCTAACGTGCCTACCACTGTCAAATGTTGTTGGTTGAGGCTTTCATTGAACCAGTATCTCGATTCAACGGAAATTTTAATTGGGTATTCATGCTTTGAAAGGTTGAAGTTGCTCGTTATTATGTTTATGTAGCTTTTAATTACCTCGGCTCTGTAAGGGAAAGACCCGTCTATGATTGCTTGAAGTTGGGTTTCTTTAGCTTTTTTAAAGTTTTCTTCAAATTTTGGAGGGAAGAAGAGGAAGAAGCGGATTTTTCCTTCTATTAGGTCTTTTTCTGCTTGTTTTTTGTTCAGTTTTGTTCCTTTAAAGTCAAAGTATTCTTTGTTGTTTATAAACTTTGCTGCTATATTTCTGGATAGGTGTGAGTTATCCATATCTACAATCTCAAAAGGAACGTGTTTAATATCCAACTTTAAACCGTAGCCGAAGACAAGCATCATAGTTATGGGAACAACAAATACAGTCAGTAGAGATAGTGGGTCTCTGAGCAGTTCTTTAATTTCTTTTGTAAGTATGGCGTATGGTTTTTTTGTCATAGCACTTTAATTTTAGCCTTTATTGGGCGGGATTTAAACTTGCTTATGTTTGAGCAAAGACATATAATTTGCCACCGAAAAACTTAAAAGAAAGGAGGCGATGCTTAATGGCAACGGTTTACGTGCGTGAAGGAGAACCTTTTGAGAAGGCTCTTAAAAGGTTCAAGAAACTCTGTGAAAAAGAAGGTATATTGACAGAAATCAAGAGAAGGGAATACTACGAAAAGCCATCCGAGAAGAGAAAGAGAAAAGCTATGGCTGCAAGGAAGAGACTGATTAAAGCGTTGAAGAAGCGTGGGCTTCTTCCGCCAAAAGGTAAGAAAAAGAAGAAGTAATCGATAGGTGAGGGTTTTATGGGGCTTAAAGAGAAGCTTTTGCAAGATATGAAAGAAGCTATGAAAGCTAAGGATAAGGTTAGGCTTTCCACTATCCGTATGATTAATTCTTTAATTAAAAATGCTGAGATAGAAAAGCGCGGTGAGCTTACAGATGATGAAATCGTTCAGCTTTTAATGAAGTATGCTAAGCAGAGAAGAGAATCTATAGAAATGTATGAAAAAGGTGGAAGGCAGGACTTGGTAGAAAAAGAAAAGGCTGAGCTTGCGATAGTTGAATCTTACCTGCCGAAGCAACTTTCAGAAGAGGAAATTAGAGATATAGTTAAGCAGGCGATAGAAGAAACAGGAGCGTCCTCTCCAAAGGATTTAGGTAAAGTAATGAAAGTTGTTATGCCTAAAGTTAGAGGAAAGGCTGACGGTTCTGTAGTTAACCGCATAGTTAGAGAGATGCTTGAAAGTTAAAGATGTTATGTTATAATATATACTGTATACGATATTACTTAGAATATTTGGGCGTCTCCACTCCTTTGGGTTATTGGAGGGGGTATTTATACTAATGTTCAAAGGGGTGGAGCGCCAACTTGAATTTGATAAAATTCTACAGATAGCTTCCAAGTTTGCCAAAAGTTCTGCCGGTAGGGAATCTGTTCTTTCCATTAAACCGATAGTTGAAAAAGAAAAAGTTCAGAAAGAGCTTGAATTAACGTTTTCTTTTTGCAAACTTTTATCTGAAAAGCCAGTTCCGCTTGAAGCTTTCCCTGATATATCGCCTATTCTCGAGAGGTTAACGGCTGAAGGCGTTATTTTGGGAGAATCTGCTTTTGTTGAGATTTTAAAAGTAATCAGGGTGGCGTCTATTTTAAAGCGGTTTTTTGGTGAGTTAGACGATAGGTTTGAAAGGCTCAGGGCTTACGGAGATAGAATTTCTGACTTTTCCGAATTAAGGGAGGTTTTGGAATCTTCGTTTGACGATTACGGTAATATTCTTGATACGGCTTCTCTTACTCTTGCGAGTATAAGGAAAGGCATACTTGAAGTTTCCAGCCGCATTAAGAAAAGGTTGGAAGAGTTAGTTGCCAAATATAGTGAGGTTTGTCCCGACAGAATTATAACGGAAAGGGATGGCAGATACGTTGTTTTGGTTAAGCCTCACTTTAGAAAGAAGTTTAAAGCCATAGTTCACGATAGGTCTTCTACTGGACAGACTTATTACGTTGAGCCTTTGTTTGTGGTTGAAGATAACAATAAACTGCAGGAACTGAGAAGCAGAGAGAGGGAAGAGA
>JAMOPR010000035.1 GCA_027064485.1 Desulfurobacteriaceae bacterium
GAATACAGTAATAATACCGATGGACCACGGTGTATCTATGGGACCAATTCCGGGAATAATAAACATTAGAGAATCCATAGATAAAGTAGCAAACGGCGGTGCAAACGCGGTAATCATCCATAAAGGGCTTGTAAGGCACGGTCACAGAAGAAAAGGTAAAGACGTAGGACTTATAGTTCACCTCTCTGCAAGCACATCTCTTTCTCCAAAACCAAATACAAAGGTAATCGTTTGTTCTGTTGAAGAAGCAATAAAGTTGGGCGCTGACGGCGTTTCCATTCACGTCAACTTAGGTGATATCAATGAAGACAAAATGCTCGAAGATTTCGGCAGAATATCAGAAAAATGCCTTGAATGGGGCATGCCCCTAATAGCAATGATGTATGCAAGAGGCGAACACATTAAAAACCAGTATGACCCAGAAGCCGTTGCCCATTGTGCAAGGGTAGCAGCAGAATTGGGAGCTGACATCGTCAAAGTAGCATATACAGGCGACCCAGAATCCTTCAGAAAAGTTACAGAAGGATGTCCTATCCCGGTAGTTATTGCCGGCGGACCAAAAATGAGTAACGATATGGAAATTTTAGAAATGGTAGAAGGCGCAATGAAAGCAGGCGCGAAAGGAGTATCCATTGGAAGGAACGCATTCCAACACGATAATCCAGAAAAAATAGTAAAAGCCATTGCAGCAATCGTTCACGAAGGGAAAACAGCTCAAGAAGCCGCAGAATACCTAAAGTAGGAAAGACCAAATGAAAGCTGTTATTATGGCAGGGGGGAGCGGAACAAGGCTCTACCCCGTTACTATAGCCGTTAACAAACATTTCCTTCCCATATACAATAAACCAATGATTTACTACCCGTTATCCTTAGTAATGCTCTTGGGGATAAGAGAGGTTTTATTTATCGTTAATCCGCAGGACTTGGAAAACTTTAAAAAACTTTTCGGTGACGGCTCTCATCTCGGTATGTCGATAAATTATCAAATCCAAGAAAAACCAAGAGGCTTAGCAGAAGGACTCGTTTTGGCAGAAGATTTTTTAAACGGAGATAGTATCTGCTATATGTTAGGCGATAACGTATTTTTCGGTCATGACTTGATAAAAATAATGTCAGAAGCCAAAAAAGAAATTGAAGAAAAAGGCGGTGCATACGTTTTTGGTTACTACGTAAAAGACCCTGAAAGGTTCGGTATAGTTGAATTTGATGAAAACGGCAACGTAAAATCGATAGAAGAAAAACCAAAGAATCCAAAATCCAACTTTGCCGTAGTTGGAATGTATTTTTACGACAAAGAAGCCGTTGAAATAGCCAAAAAGGTTAAACCTTCCGACAGGGGCGAACTGGAAATTACTTCCGTCAACGAAGAATATTTAAAAAAGGGAAAGCTCAAAGTAAAACTTTTAGGAAGAGGTTTTGCCTGGTTTGACGCCGGAACTCACGATAGCTTTTTAGAAGCTGGAGAATTCGTGGCAACAATAGAGAAAAAAACGGGACTTATGATTGGATGTATAGAGGAAATAGCCTACAGAAACGGATGGATAAGCAGAGAACAACTTGTTAAACTTGCCACTCCTCTTGTAAAAACAGATTATGGAAAGTATTTACTGGAATTAGCTGAGGAATATTAGTATGCCATTAAAATTCAAAGAAACGGGTATTCCTGACCTTTTAATTGTAGAACCGGTAGTGTTTGGGGATGAGAGGGGATTTTTTCTCGAGTTCTACAAACGCTCAGAGTTTCTAAAGGCAGGAATAAACGTAAACTTCGTTCAAGACAACCATTCAAGGTCAAAAAAGGGAGTTTTAAGAGGTCTCCATTTTCAAGAAGAACCAGCAGCTCAAGGTAAACTGGTAAAATGTATCAGAGGAAAAATTTTCGACGTAGCAGTAGATTTACGAAAGGGAAGTCCCACTTTCAAAAAGTGGTTTGGAATAGAGCTTTCAGAAGAAAACAAACTGATGCTGTGGATACCCCCAGGATTCGCTCACGGCTTTTTAACTCTTTCTGAAGAAGCAGAAATAATCTACAAAGTTTCCGGAAGTGAATACTCTCCTAAACACGACAGAAGTATAAGATGGGACGACCCCGAAATAGGTATTGCATGGCCCTTAGACACAAAACCTATTCTTTCAGAAAAAGATAAAAACGCTCCCTTTTTAAAGGAAATAGAAATTAATTTCTCATTCGGAGAGGAAAAGTGAAAATATTAGTCACAGGTGGAGCAGGATTTATAGGAAGCGAGTTTGTAAGACAAGCGGTTAAAAGAGGATTTAACACAGTAGTAGTAGATAAGTTAACCTATGCAGGAGATTTAGAAAGGCTAAAAACGGTTGAAAATAAAATAACCTTTTACAAAGCTGATATAACAAACAAAGAATTCATTAACTGGATTTTTAAAAAAGAAACTCCCGACATTGTTGTTCATTGGGCTGCAGAAAGCCACGTTGATAGAAGCATATTAGATGCCTCTCCGTTCATCGAAACAAACGTTAAAGGAACTCAAGTGCTTTTAGATGCTGCAAAGGATAATAAAATCTCTCTATTTATAAACGTTGCAACAGACGAAGTTTACGGAGAATTAGGAAAAGAAGGGCAATTTTTTGAAAATACACCTCTAAATCCTAATTCTCCTTATTCTGCCAGTAAAGCTGCAGCCGACATGCTCGGAAGAGCTTACTATAGAACATACGGATTACCTGTAATAACCATAAGACCCTCCAACAACTATGGTTACTGGCAGTATCCCGAAAAACTAATTCCTGTAGTTATTTTAAAAGCACTCAACAACGAACCTATTCCTGTTTATGGAACAGGAGAAAACGTCCGAGAATGGCTCTTTGTTTCAGACTGTGCAGAGGCAGTATTTGAAATAATAGAAAAGGGTAAACCTGGAGAAATTTACAATATTGGAAGCGGAGAAGAAAGAAAAAATATAGAAGTCGTAAAAGCAATCCTCTCAATACTGGATAAACCTGAAAGTCTAATAACTTTCGTAAAAGATAGACCAGGACACGACTTTAGATATTCGTTAAACACGGAAAAAATTGAAAGAGAAATAGGATGGAAGGCAAAAACAAAGTTCGAAGAAGGCATAGAGGAAACGGTAAAGTGGTATCTTGATAACATGGATTGGGTAAATAGAAAAGTAGAAACCTTAAAAGAATACTGGAAAAAGGTTTATAGGGAATGAAATATTTAATATTTGGAGCAGCAGGACAGTTAGGACAGGAATTTTTAAAAAAATTAAAGGAAAGCAAAACAGACCAGGTTTTAGGGTTAGAGAGAAAAGATTGTGACATTTCGAACATAAATCACGTATGGACAGTTTTTAAACAGTATAAACCTGATGTTGTAATAAACTGTGCAGCCTACAACGCCGTTGACAAAGCAGAAGAGGATTACGTAACTGCCTTTAAGGTAAACGCTTTTGGAGTAAAAAACTTAGCTTGTGCCTGCCGGGAACACAATTCATTTCTTATCCACTTTAGCACAGACTACATCTTTGATGGGAAAAAAGAAAACAGTCCCTACCTTGAGGAAGATACGCCCAATCCTTTAAACAATTACGGTAAAAGCAAGTTAATGGGAGAACTTCTCCTAAAAGAAGAAATGGAAAACTTCCTAATCTTCCGTGTAAGCTGGGTTTACGGAAATGGGAAACAGAACTTCATCTACAAACTCCTACAATGGGTAAAAACCAATGAATACTTGAAAATATCATACGATGAAATTTCCGTTCCAACATCAACGCGCACCATAGTAAACTACTCTTTAAAAGCCTTCAAAAACGGCTTAAAAGGACTTTATCATCTTACAAATTCTGGATACGCATCCCGCTACGAATGGGCAAAAAAAGTTTTCGAAATAAAAGAAATTAAAAAATTTATTCGT
>JAMOPR010000036.1 GCA_027064485.1 Desulfurobacteriaceae bacterium
CGCCCTAACTATAACCACTCCCGTATCCATAGGAGGCATTAGGTCTCTTCCTAAAATGGGAATAACGTTTTTCATAGTTACGGCAAAAAGAACGAAGAATAGCGTCACAAAAGAAAGCTTTATCCATAAATTGCTCTTCAACAGCGGTTCGGACAGAGCAACGTAGAAATCTCTCAATTTGTAAACAAACATTTTTACGAATAAATCGTAAACTTTCCTTTCCAAAAAGTTCTTATCGGGCGTCTTTTTCAGTATGTAAGGAGCCACTATAGGTATCATTGTAACTGCTACAACGTAGGAAACCAAAAGAGCAATGATTAGAGTGAGGGAAAGGGGGCGGAGGATTTTTTGAACGTAGCCGCCGATAAACACTATAGGCAGGAGCATAACAACAGTCGTATAAGTCCCCGACAGAACGGCTAACATTACTTCACGCGTTCCATCTATACACGCCGTTCTTATATCTTTCTTTAACTCAAAGTAGTGTCTTTCTATGTTTTCAAGAACAACAACTGCATCGTCTGTAAGCATTCCCAAAGCCAATATGATGGCTGTTAACGTAACAATGTTAAAGTTGAAGCCGAAAAGCCACATTAAGCCTATAGTTATTAAATAAGTAACGGGAACAGAGAAAAAGGAAACAATAAGCATCCTAACGTTCGCCAAAAAGAGGAATATCACTAAAAGAGTCATTATTACCGCATCTCTCAGCGATTCGAGCATGTTTTTGTTTGAAAGTTTAATCATCCATTCTTGAGTAAACGGAACTTCAAAATTTAAGTAAGGATATTCTTTTTTAAGTTTGGGGAGGTAATGCATAACGGACTCTATCGCCGGAAGCTCGTAACCTTTAGGAGAACGAAGAATGGAAATACCTATTGCCGGTTTTCCGTTACCGTGATATGCAGATAACCTTTCCGCGTATTTCCACTTAACTTCAGCTACATCTTTCAGATAAACACCGGGTTTTATTAGTATGTTTTTAAGGTCTTCTATTCTTTCAGCTTCATCCTTTATTTTAAGAACTACCATTCCGGTCTTATCAATTATCAATCCTATCGGATAGTTCCTATTGTTATCTCTTATAGCTTTTACAAGATGATTGAGGGTTATTCCGTATTTAGCCATTTTCAAGTAGTTCGGCAGAACCTCTATTTCCCTCTTGTATCCACCGAATATTTCTACGTCGGAAACGTTAGGAAGGTTCAAAAGCTGGTCTTTTATTTCGTTTTCTGCTAACTCTCTTACTTGAGCAAGTGTTAAACCGCTGTTCTTTTTAGGATAAACAGATAATATCATTACCGGTTTGGTTGCATCAGTTACTTTGTATACCTGAGGGGTTAATATGTCCGGAGGAAGTTTTGAAATTATTTTTGACAGTTCGTTCGAAACGTCCGTTGCTGCCGCGTCTATACCTTTTTTGTATGAGAACTCTACCTTAACCACCGATACTTCATCTTTAGATACGGAATCTACCGTTCTAACCAAAGAAAGGGTTTTCATGTGTTGTTCTATAGGGCGGGTTATGTGGGATGCGATATCAGAAGCAGAAGCTCCAGGTTCAACCGTTACTATCGCTATTGTAGGTCTGTTGGCATCAGGGAAGAATTTCCTGGGAATCTCTTTTAATCCAATTATTCCTATCACCGAAAACAAGAATAGAAAAGCCAAAACAGCGTGAGGTTTTTCTATATACCACCTAACTAATTTGTTCATTGTTGCCCTCTACAGGAATTACTTTTTTGAATCTCAGGATTTCCAATAATTTGCTTTCTCTCCCAACAGCAATACTGTCGCCAGGTTTTAAATCTCCTTCAACAACAGCCTTGCCGTTTGTCTCCAGCAAAACTTTTACTTTTACGGGTTGAACTTCTCCGTTGTTAACCTTTATAGCTACAGTTCTACCTTTTAAATGAAGAAGGGCTTCCACGGGAACAATTAAACCTTTTTCTTCTTTACCTTTGAGGGTAACTATAACGCGTTCTGCCGGTTTAATGTTTCCTTTGGTTACTTTTACTTCTACTATGTATAAACCACTATCGGGATTGGTAGCAGGATAGATTTTTGTAACTATCCCCTCGGCATTATTTTCGAGCTTAACTAAACTATTTACCTTAACCGATTTAGCTTCAGAAGAAGGCAGGTTAACTAAAACGCGTATTCCTTTTTTAGGATAGAAAACTTTTAAAAGTGGCTTGCCCGGAGCCGCAAGGTCACCCTCGTGGGCAAAAACAAAAGCAACCACACCGTCTTCTACTGCTTTTATTGTGGTGTATTTGAGATTTGACTGGAGGGAAGCGATTTGGTGGAGGAGGGAGGATTTTTCTGCCTTCAATCCTCTTATTTTGAATTCAAAACTCTCCAACTTAGCCTTAGCAGTTGCATAAACATTCTCTGCTTTTTCAACCGCAGTATGAGGCACTGCCCCTTTCGCGTATAAGAACTTTTCTCTCTTTAACTCTCTTTTTGCATTCTTAAGTATTGTTTCTGCTGCCCTTTTTTCTGATAATGTAGCTTTAATTTCTGCATCTACAGTTTTAAGCTTCGACTTTAAAGAGTTAATTGATTCCCTTATTTGAGAATCATCCAGTTTTACCAGAATCTCACCTTTTTTAAAAGTATCACCTTCATCTTTATAAACTCTCTCAACTATTCCAGCAATTTTTGTCGAAATAGTTGCGTAGCTATAGCTTTCAGCTTTGCCCACATACTTTATTTTTTGAACCAAAGCGCCTCTTTTTACTTTAGAAACTACAATAGGTATAGGATGTTTCTGAATCGTAGGAACAGAAGCTAACTCTTGCTTTCTCTTTTTGACTGCTTTTATCCCTAAAACTATACCGCCAAGTATGAGTAGTAGAAAAATTATCCATGCCGTTCTGCTTCTCATTTTATCTCTCCGCCGTTTATGATGGTTTCTATTTTTCTTCTAAGAATCTCCTGCTTATAAAAGGCAGCTTTCAACGCTGCTTCCGCTACATATCTTTTCGATTTAGCTAACAAAAGGTGTTCCATACTCCCTTTCCCGCTATCATATTTGAGTTGCTCTACTCTTTCAGTTTCCTCCGCTAATGCAACTTCTTCTTTGAGAGACTTTATCTTCGACAGTGTATACTTATACTCGGAAATTGCCTGCGATAACTGATTTCTTAAGTTAATTTCTACTGCCTTTACTTCTTGCTCTTTAGATACTTCGTTTAACCTTGCACTCTCTATATCCTTAAATTTTCTACCTGCCGTAAAAACAGGAAGAGAAACAGAAGCAGAAATAAAACCATAGGGTTCATTTTCAGAAGAATCAAACCCGTAATTACGCGTGTAAGACGCGTAGAGATTCAGTCTAATTCCATACCTTGCTTTTGTAAGCTCCACTTCCTTTTTAGCTATCGTTGATTCCTGCTTTTTTAACGCTATCAACCTATTTTTTTCAAGAAGTTGAGAATAAAGAACTTTTTCCGGTGGAAGCGGTTTTATAGTAACCGTTACCGGCTCTATTACCTTAATTTTTGTGCCTGTGAGGTTTTGAAGGATGGTTAACATCGTGGATTCTTCATTTTTTACCTTATCTATTTCAGACTGAACCTTTGAGATATCGTATTTCACTTTTAAAAGGTCAACCTTGGCGAATTTCCCAGACTCTATGCCAGCTTCCACGTCTTTCTTCAATTTTTCAAGACTTTTAAGATAACTTTTAAGTGAATTCTCCTGCTCCTCTAGAGCCAAATAAGTTAAATAAGCTAAATCAACTTGATACTTTAGAATCCATTCAAAAGAACTTTTTTGAGTGTTAATAGATTTAGCACGCAGAGAATAAATAAGTGAAACAAGTGAAATCTTACCCCCTTGATAGATAGGAGCAAAGTATTCTATTCCGTAGGATATTTTGTCTTGGTCAAAGGGGGGAGGATGCAAAGGTGATGGCATGGAATACATAGGTATCAAAGTATGTTTTCTATTATAATGAGTGTAGTTAGCATTTAGGCTTAAACTGCCAAACCTTCGTCTCTTCGCAGCACTTTCTTTCTCTTTAAAGCTTTGAACCTTTTTTTCAAGCGCTTTAATAAGAGGATAGTTCTTTACAGCCAAATCTTCAGCTTCATCGATAGTAATCGCTTGAGCAGGAATAGTAATGCTTAAAAGCAGTATTGCCCACTTCAACATTTTCATTATTATTTACCTCTTGAAAAAGTCCACCTTTTCATATTATATTTACCTTACAATATTTAGTCAATATCCTAAATACTAACAAGGAGAGTGTCAACCAATGAAGAAAGAACTGGAAATAATTAAAACCCTATCCGACCCTACAAGGTTCAGAATCTTCAAAATGCTTCAACACAGGGATGCCTACGTGTGCGAAATAACCTACATCTTAAAACTCACAATGGCAACGGTATCTTCTCACTTATCAAAAATGAAAAGTTTAAACATTGTAAACTCTCAAAGAATAGGAAACAAAATCAAGTATTCCTTAAACAAAAGCAACGAGGAATTAAAACCCATACTAAACTTCTTTTCAGAACTCGGAGAAAACTGGGAAAGCACCAAAAATGACAGAAGAATATTGGATTCTATAGAACTTAAAGAAGTCTGCCCATCGGAGGAAGAGTAATGTCCCTAATAGAAGTGGGAACAGTATCATTTCTCACATCTTTCATATTTGCCTTGGGAGGTTTAGGTTCCGCTGTAATCCTTATTCCCATACTTGTTTTCCTGGGCGTTCCCTTCAACTTAGCCAGAGCCACGGGACTCTTTACTAACTTTATTTCAACATCATCGGTTACTCTATTTAACCTCCAAAAGAAAAACGTAGACTTCAAAACGGCACTACCTATAATACTGGCATCTATCGTTTTCTCTCCCGTTGGAGCTTATACTTCGCACATTTTGCCCGAAAGATTAGTAGGCATACTGTTCACAGCTTTTCTATTTTTCGCCGGGACTATGATTTACATTCCCAAAAAAAGCATTACAAAAGAAGAAGGAAACAAAGCTATACTCTACTCAGTATTGGTAGGCTCTATAGCTGGATTCATATCCGGACTGTTGGGCGTAGGTGGAGGAGGAATAATATCTCCCCTACTTATCCTATTAGGATTTGACCCCAAGAAAGTAGCTTCAATTACGGCTCTTACAGTTCCCTTCTCTTCTTTTACAGGTTTTATCGCTTATTGGAAAATAGGAGGAATAGACTGGTCTCTAACACTATCAGCTGCAATTCCCGCTGCCTTAGCAGGTTACTTGGCAGGATACATTTCGCACTCCTACCTAAAGCCTTCTCACGTTAAAAAGTTACTGGGAATATTGTTTTACATCTTAGGTATAAAATTCTTGCTTAAGTATATTTAACTACATCCAACGTATAACTGGAATTTTAGGTAAAATTGAATTTATATATACGTGAATTCTTAAAAACTTGACATCTGAAAAGTTAATGTTATATACTGTGGCTACAGCTTGCTGAGAGAGGGTTAGCGTGGGGATAGTTAGAGCTACTTGCTTACTAACAGCACTAATAGCAGCAACATCCGCATACGGAGCTACAAATCTTCCTTCTTACGAAGGAGAAATAAAATCTCAAGTAGAATTTCGAGAGGACGTGCGGGACGAAGATTCAACTCCCTTCAACACTTATCTCAAGTTGGACATAAAAGATATCAATAACTGCACAGATTTACATTTTTACGGAAAATTATGGAAAGATTTAGGATACGGAACTGATTGGAATGCCGACCTCTATCAACTTTACGCTAATATACCCTTCTCACACTCTTCCATCACAATAGGTAGACAATTCATATCTGAAGGATTCGAAACCTATACCGCAGATGCTGTTAAATTTACATACACGTCTGAATCAGGGATACGTTCTACCTTCTACATTGGAAAACCCAGATATTTTGAACCGGGAACCCGCTCAGGTGATGACTTTTTAAGCGGTTTCAAAATTGATTACAACGGTTTCTTCTTCGGATTTGAACATTTGAGAAACGATGGAGAGGTTAAAAAATCCTCCTTCACCCTCGGCGTCTACAAACCCTTATCTTTCAATTCCTCATACTACTCCAGAATAGAAGCAGATGCAGCCCACGGGGAACTTACAGACCTTTCATTCGGAATCAACTACTACCCCGGAAAGTGGAGATTTAACTTCGAAACCGAATTCTACAATCCTGTCTACACGTATGGAGATGACAGAGAGGAAGACCCCATATTTGGACTTTTCTCCCACGGAAGAGAACTAAGATTTACGGAAAGCGCCTACTACACATTGTCTGACGAATGGCAGCTTTTTGAAAGTTACACGTTCACAGATATTCAAACTTCAGACAAAGACAACGGACACTTAGCAAAAGTGGGATTTATCAAAGACAACTGGCTCTCTCAGGGCTTTAGAGCGAGAGGAGCTATTATCTATCAAAACAGCTGGATAGGAATTTTAAGAGGCATCGAGCTTGGATTTAACAAGTGGCTTTCTTCCAAAATTTCCGTATCCGGAACGGCTGACATAGCCCGCTACGACAAAATCACTTACGGTAAGCAATGGACTAACGCTTTCTACCTCCAAGGAACTTACAGAATAACGGACTTTTCCAACTTTGAACTGGGGTTAGATTACAGAAAAAATGAAGATTTCGACAGAGACCTAAGAGTCGTGCTCAGATACAACTGCTTCTTCTGGGGAGCAGGAACAAAAAGTAAAGAGGCAAGGAAATGAAAAGGTTTTTGTCCTTAATAGCTGTAGCACTGATTGCGGCATCTTCGTGCGTTCAGAAAGGAAAAGTTAACTATTCCAAACAGGTAGGGGCGATAGCAAGGTTTAAGCACTCTTACCATAAAGAATTTATAGAAAAGCACGGATGTGTTCCGTGCCACCAGATGAACGTCAAAATCAAGTGGACCGAGCTTGAACAGGTGGATAAGGGCATTCACAAGTTAGACATGCCTTCGAAAGTAACGTGTCACTACTGCCACAACAATCCCAAAACGCCCGCTAAAGATGCTCCCACTCAGTGCTACATATGCCACTACAACATGAAAGAAATAGAGCCTGCTAACCATAAAAATCCAAACTGGACCAAAGTTCACAAATTAGCCTATGAAGCCAATCCAAAAGAATGTAGCAATTGCCATAAACAGGTATTCTGCATAGACTGCCACATCAGGAGAGGCGTAATCCAGCACATGGTTCACCCGAGAAATTACGAGTATACTCACTCTATCGAAGCTGCAGCTGACCCTGGAAAATGCAGTAAATGCCATCACATAGGATTTTGTATGGAATGCCATACAAAGGGGACTTGGACAAAATGAAAAGGATAGGGCTAATTTTTGTTGGAATTTTAGTTGGCTTAACTACTTCAGTTTATGCTGCTCAATGCGGCGGGAAAGGATATGAAGGTGTTTCTTCTACTTTCTGTTTAAAGTGCCACAAAAACGGATGTTCCATCCTCCATCCCGCCAGAGGCATAAAAGTAGTAGAAAAACGTTGTCTAAAAATACCGGCAAACTTCCCCCTTAGCAACGGCTACTTAACCTGCGTTACGTGCCACGATATGGATTCAAACAACAAATTTTTCCTGAGAACTCAAAAAGGCAAACCATTTAAAAATGAACTTGACTTCTGCTTTGAATGCCACATTAAAAGTTGCTATAGAAAATTCAATCCACATACATCCATGCTCAACTCCTCCGGCGGTTACAACGCCAAAGTATGTATTTACTGTCACGGTATGGGATGGAATAGGAAAGCTTACGAAATGTGCGTCGGCTGCCATACTAAAGCTCCCCACGTTGGAGCCTACGAACACATAATAGCTTCCACAGACTCACTTAAACCTTACATTAAAGACGGTAAAGTTCTAAACGTCAAGGAACTCAACATAAATACTGAAAAGAAGGAATTTTTAAAGTGGTATAAAGAAGGAAAGCCCATACTAATAAACGGAAAGATAACGTGTATTACGTGCCACAACCCACACCCGATGACGGCAGTAAAAAGCAAGAGCGTTTCAATTGATTGGAAAAAAATGGAAGACGAAGATTTTAGATATAAGCTTCGCAAGCTTTACGGCAGACTGGAATACTACTCTATCAACAGAAACGGCGTTAAACTAATGGTTAAACCTGCAAACAAAGGAAAGCTTTGCATTACATGCCACTCCATTAATTCGCTTAAGTAGGGGGTATAGAGTGAAAGCCTTCATATTAGGAATAAGTAGCGCACTGGCATTAGCAACGGCTTCATGGGGAATGGGCATAACAGATGACGGATGTTTGGTGTGCCACAGACTTAAAGGTTTAGCAGTTGTAAAAAACAACAAGGTGGAAGACTGCAGTATCAATGAAGCCCTTTACGCCCATTCCATCCATAGAAACATTGCGTGCACCGAATGCCACGTGAAAATACAGCAGTATCCGCATAAGCCAGGAAACGAAAAAGTTAACTGTGCAACTCAATGTCACGTTATAGACCCTTCTACCAATAAACCATTTTCCCATGCCGACGTTTACAAAACCTGGAAAGAAAGCGTTCACGGCAAAAACTACGAAGAAGCGCCCAACGTTTACCCCTACTGCACCTACTGCCATACTAACAAGTTACTTGTAGACGTTAAAAAGTTCGAAACCTTAGAAGGAAGCTTTGAAAGGTGTGCAATTTGTCACCAGAATAAAGAGTGGGCGGAAGATAGGTTGGCACACGTTGCAAGCAGAGAAGATATACCTCTAACGAAAAACGGATTCGTCCACCAATTTATAAAAACAAGGAGAGACGGCTGGGAAATCGTGGAGCTTTGTGCAAGCTGCCACGAAGATGAAAAGAAAATGGAAAAAGCCATAGAAATTGAAGGCATAACCAACAAATACGAAAAAGAGAGAATCTTAAAAGCTGTTGAAGCTTACAAGGTTACCATGCACTCTAAAATGCTTTACCTTGATAGAAACGACACAAGGGCTGCAGACTGCCTTGACTGCCATACAAACAAAGGAGGCAATTTCCACGATATTTTCCATAAAAATGACCCCCGCTCTTCTATTAACGCGAAAAACATAGAGCTAACGTGCGGTCGTTCTACAGAATGTCACCCCCTTGCCTTCAAGGACCACATGAAGAACTTTGCCACAACCAAGTGGGTTCACATGCATCCTGTTCCTGATACTTTAGGACAAAAAATTGTTAAGTTTATTGAAGAATTCATGTTCTGGCTCACAACATCTGTTCTACTGTTCGGTGTAATCATTGTTGGACTTGACCTCTTGAAAAATCTGAGGAGGAAACACTAATGGGACTGTGGGAAGCTTTTAAAAGAACGTTCAGATTAAGACCTGAGCAGGATAAGCTTCTCATCGTTGACGGTGAGAAGATAATGATACAGAAATTTACGCTCTATCAACGTCTACTTCACGTTGGAATGTTCGCAACTTTCATATGGCAGGTTATAACAGGATACCCTCTCAAATTCTACGATACCGCATGGGCAAAACCGCTTATAGGTTTGTTAGGCGGTATTACTGGAGAAATGACGATACACAGGATTTCCGGTTTTACTATGTTCGCAGACTTTCTGCTAACCGTCGTATACGTGCTTTGCTTGTTAATAGCAAACTGGGATTTAGTCAAAAAAGATTTCTTCTACTACTGTAAATTAGTTCCCGGACCTACAGATATAACATTTATTCATTATATAAAATACCTATTAGGATTCAGAAAAGTTCCTCCCGACTGGGATGAATACATTTGGGTTGATAAGTTTGACTTCTGGGCAGTTGGTTGGGGTATGTTTGCTATTGGTATTACTGGATGGATACTTTGGCTTCCAGAAGTATTTACAGGATTTTTAGGTCTCCCTCCTGAAACAATACAGATTGCTTACTTAATGCACTCCGATGAAGCAACTTTAGCTCTTGGTTGGATTGCCTTGGCTCATATGTATATGGTTCACTATGGACCTGCTAAATTTCCGATGGACTGGATATGGCTTTCAGGAACCGCAACAGAGATAGAATGGATAGAAGAACGTCCGCGCAGTTACAGAAGGATAATCAAAGCAGTTGCCGAAAACGAACCTCACCTACTCGAAAAATACCCGTTCTTAAAAGAGCGCTACCAGTTTGTTCTTGAAGTAGAAAAACTGCCGGAAGAAGAGATGATAGAAAAGATGCATGAATACGCTCATCACCTTCTTGAAAAGGAAGTTGAGGGGAGGATTGCGTAATGAGAAAACTTTTAGCCATAGCATTCATTGGAATAATTACTGCTGGTGCTTACGGTGCGGCTAATCCACTACTTTCTTCTCCTGCCAACAACATAAATGAGTGGCAAAGGAAAATTAAAGCATTCAAAAAACCGCAAATTGAAACAGGCAAGGAATACCCTAAACCTTTCCACATAGAAAACGGATATAAGTATAAAGTTCAGGACGTATGCGTAGCTTGCCATACTTACGCTCCTCATAAAAAGGATGAAAAGTTCTCTCCGTTCTACAACGCTCATTCTACGTTTTTAAGCTGCAACACATGCCACTTTGTAGAAAGCGGGCTTGATTACAAGTGGGAAGAAATTAAAGACGGAAAAATTACTTTAAAGGAATTCGGAAACTTTTACGGAACAAGCTACGTAAAGGTTGACGGTAAGGTTATGCTCTCAGGAATGAACAGCGATGCAAGAATCGTGCCGGTATACAACGGTGTGCCCGTAGAGATTCCGCTTAAGGGAAACGAATCCCTCCTAAAAGACGCAAAAGCTGTTGCTTCGATGCACAACGCTTTGACTGATGAACCTTTGAAATGCCTTGATTGCCACAAACCTAACGGAAAACTGGATTTTATGGGGCTCGGCTTCAGTTCTCAAAGGGTTAAAGACCTTGAACACAATGATGTAGTAAACGGACTCGTTAAGTATAAAGTAATTCATTTTCCTAAATTCGTGTGGTAAGGAGTGAAAAATGAGACTAATCCTCGCCGTGCTTCTGCTCGTTTTAGGCGGGTTGAACGCGTTTGCCGGAATAGAAGGAAATTGGAAGTTTCCTTCCGATATAGCTGTTTATGAAGGAAAGGTTTTTGTAGTAGATGGACTAAACAACAAGGTTTTAGTATACAAGGAAAACGGAAAAAAAGTTGACGAAATTAACGTTTCATCTCCTTACGGGATATATGTTAACGATAGAGGGATTTTTCTAACCAGCCAAAAAGGGTTTATTTACGTAATAAACGGCAATAAAGTAAAAAGTTTTAAGGTTGAAGGAAGACCGATTGATGTGGTAGAGCTTAATGGAAAACTTTACGTTACTAACGGGAAAGCGCAAACAGTTGATGTATATGACTTAAATGGAAATCTGGAAGGCAGTTTTGGCGGCAAAGGTTCGGCACCGGGGAAGTTTGTGGGGATTTTTTCTATAGCAACCGACGGACAAAACCTTTACGTTGTAGACTCGCTCAACGGCAGAATACAGGAATTTAGTCCAAAAGGAAAGCTAATAAGAGTCTTCGG
>JAMOPR010000037.1 GCA_027064485.1 Desulfurobacteriaceae bacterium
AAGGAGTAGCTATTATAAACGGCAACGTCATTGTTTCCGACTGTATAACAGGTTCCGTTCAACTTTTTAACAAATATGGAGCCTTTCTCAAACTGATTGCTAAAGGAGTAGATTACCCAATAGCAGTGGCTACCGACGGTAAAAAAATATTTGTGTTAGAGCCTCGAAAAAACAAAGTTCTCACATTTAGATTACAAGGAGTAAAATAATGAGGAAAAGCCTGGTTTTAGTTGCTCTCTTCTTGACTTTTGCAGGTAATTCAGAAGCCAGGTTAGTTAAAAGTATGAAGAAGGACTGTCTCGTCTGCCACGAAAACTGGCTCCTGGAATCCAAGAAAAAGTCAGAAAAATTACTCCTAAAAGTTCCTATAGCTGCTGCTGATGAGGTTATGTGTCTTTCATGCCACGATGGTTCTCTGGCTGACGATAGATTGGCATTTACCAACTTTAACCATTTCTCTCACCCCGTTAACATAGAAGTCCCTAAAAACTTCCCAATGCCCCAGCAATTTCCATTAAAGAACGGAAAGCTTTACTGCGGAACGTGCCACACTCCCCATACGAATACGGGAAGTGAAAATAAAATCGACTACACATTTATGAGAATTCCTAACGTTAATTCGGCTTTATGTATTGCATGTCATAAAGAAAACGGAGAACACGGTCTAAATCACCCAGTTTTATCGGATACAAAACCTTTATCTCCTGAACAAATAGAAAAAGTAAAAGCACTACACGGGAAACTTTCCTCTGAAGGCAAAGTAGAGTGTGAATCCTGCCACTCTGCCCATGAAGCTACAGGAGACAAAACTCTAATAGCGGGCATTAAAAACTCATCTTTATGTCTTGTTTGTCACGCCGATAAACAAGGGGCTAAAAATCACAAAATACACGTTATGCTTTCTTCTTCAATGAAACCCGATAAAGCAATAAAAAGCAGGCTAATTGGTAATAAAATAGAGTGCCTTACCTGCCATAAAATGCACAAAGAAGAAAACAAGTTCTTAACAGTTGAAAAAGCTCAAACCATATGCGCTTCCTGTCATACTGCCGAAAAACCAGCTCTTTTCTCACCACACAACGTTAAAGGAAAAGGGTGCTTAAGCTGTCACCTTGCACACAATGCCAAAACAGCTAAAGGTTTATTCGCTAAAACTCCTTCTTCAAAAGGAGGATTTAAAAACTATTCTTTAGAGAGTAAAGAATGCATCGCTTGCCATAACGGCGGAGTTTCTTCTCATCCAGTAGGAAACGTTACTAACTCTCACAAAGGGGAATGTGTAAGCTGTCACAATCCTCACATCTGGAATCCTGAGAATCCAAACGAAGTAGTTAAAGGAAACGTTGAAGGAACGTTACTTAACAGCTTCTTAGTGAAAAGAGGAGATAAACTTTGCATCACTTGCCACGGTAAAAGAAGTATTGAAGGAACGTATCACGACTTGAGAAATAAAAAGATTAATATAAAGAACGCATTGGGAACTTCAATAAGCAAAGCAGGACTGTGCGAAGCCTGCCACGTTCCTCACAGAGCGGTAGGACCTCACCTGTGGGGTATTAAAGAAAACGAAAGAGTTAAGGAATATGCTCAAGAAATTAACGTAAAAGACGCAGAAAGTAGAACTTGCTTAACATGCCACTATCCCGACGGAATAGCTCCAGATGTGGGTAGATTCACCCATCCAACAGGAAAGAAAGTAGCCGTTGATACCAAACTACCTCTTGGAAAAGGAAACGTTGTAACCTGTGGAACGTGTCACGACCCGCACAAGTGGACCGTTGTAGATTCAGGAAAAGGAAAGGCAGATACGAGCTTCTTAAGAATGCCAGAGAAAGGCTTATGTATAAGCTGCCACAAGGAAGAAAGCAATGTCACATCTAACGCTCACGCTAAGATAGAAACAAAGAACGTTTTAGGAGAAACGCCTAAAACTGCCGGAAAGTGCGCTGCTTGCCACGTTCCTCACAGAGCGGTAGGTAAGTTCTTACAAGGAGTAGGAAAAGGGAATGAAAAAGACTTCTGCTTAGCATGTCACAGCAAGAACGGCATAGCTAAAAGCAAAGTAATGGTTTCTCAATACCACGACCATCCAACAGGAGTTGTTAATCCATCCCGAAACCTGCCGGGAGAAACGGTAGAGTGTTACACCTGCCACGATCCACACAAGAAAGCTGATTTCTTACTAAGAATGCCTGTAAAGAAAAATTCTCAGTTGTGCCTGAACTGTCACAAGAAAGAAGACACTGCACATTCATCTCACGATTTTAGCTCTGCAGTCCTTCCTAAAAAGGAAAAAGAAATCGTTTCTAAGTTTGGAAAATGTGCTCTATGCCATACTCCCCACAATCCGAAATATAAACTTTTATGGAGCTTATCCCCCGCAAAGGGCAAAACAATCGGCGAGAAACTATGCTTAACTTGCCATCAAAAAGGAGGAATAGCTCCTGATATCGGAAACCATTCTCACCCAATAGGTATGGTGAGTAAAACTGTTCAATCATCTAAACTTCCACTAATAGACCAAGATACCGGACTTCCATCATCTACCGGTAAGATGGACTGCGCCACATGCCACGACCCTCATGGCGGAAAAGATGGGAAATACCTAACCAGAAAACCTGTAGCAGGAAACAGCGAACTTTGCATATCCTGCCACAAGAAAGAAAGTAAAGTTATCGGAACACCTCACGACTTGAGGATTGCAGGAAACAAGGAAGTAGAAAGAAAAGGTGTATGTTCTGCCTGCCATATCCCTCACAAAGCACAAGATATTTATCTGTGGAGTATTCCAGTTAAAAAAGTTTCTTACAACGTTATGAACGACTTATGCCTTTCCTGCCACTCAAATAAAGGAGAAGCTAAGGATAAACCAATCAGATACTATTTCCATCCATCAAAAGACATTAAAATTTCTTCTATAGATAGACCTGGAAGAGAGGGTAATTGGCCCATATATGACGAAAACGGCAAAGAAGTTAAAGAAAAGGGAGCCATAGTTTGTGAAACATGCCACGACCCACACGTATGGGCTTCTGGAAACTCAAAAGCTCCTAACAGAATAGTAGAGGGTAATATAGAAAACAGCTTCCTGAGGAATAGTGACTTAAAAGGAAGCATATGTATAGACTGCCATGGAATTGAAGCGTTGGTTAGATACAAACTATTCCACAATAAAAACGTTCATGCAGAACATCCTTTTAACAGGTAGTAAGGAGGAATAAATGGCAAGAGAAGTATCTTCAAGGGATATAGAGAAAGAAGCTTGGATAGTTTTAATAGCTACTCTTGCTATACTGTTGCTTCCTATTTTGGGAGTGTGGTTCGTTAAGTTTGTTCACTGGTATTCACAATCCTTCTTTATGTGGTTGTAATGCTAAGAAATCATTTACACTTATGGAGGAGTATAGTGAGAAAGCTAATTTTAGCTTTAACTTCTATGTGCTTTTTATATAGCTGTGGCGGTGGCGGAGATGCTGATGTTCACTATAAAGACTACGGCATCGATGTATCCAAAAGAGGAACTCCTTACCTAACTCCAGAAAACCATAAAGATGGATGGGGAAAATCAAACTGTTTGGGATGCCACCAGAACTTCAAACATACAATGGGAACAGCTCTTTATCCTCCAGAAAGCTATCAGAATTTAATTGATAGAGCAGTAAACGAAGTAGGAGGAACCAAACACGCTATTAGAGTTTGCTCAGCTTGTCATGGAGCTAATGGAGTGGAAAGCTTTGGAGGAAGGGCTTGTTTGGTTTGCCACGATAACATCAAACTAACCCACTTTTACACTAATACTTCCTCCAGAAAGCGTTCTTTCCATGACTTTAATAACAATGGCAGGATAGATGACTTTGACTGCACAGTTTGCCACTGGCAACCTGACATGGACGGCTTAGTAGAGCTTGATACCGACTTTGCAAAGTTTAACGGTAAAACTCCTAAAAACGTAGAAGATTTTTGCCTCAAATGTCATTTTTCTTCTAACTGGGACGAAATCAAGAACTTTCCTCTTGCTGACACAAGAGGATATTCAACACCAGATTCTTACATAGATACGAGTAACCAGCCCCCATCTATCAGCTACGTAGATTGGCACGGTTACAACTCCTACAACGCTTCACAGGAAACTTTCAAAAATGTAAGCTTAGATGGAGAGCTACTATACTACAATCCACACTCTCCTTTAGCCTGCATTGTCTGTCATAACCCTCATGCTTCAAATAACGATAAACTCATTATAGAACACGTCGGAGAAACACTTACATTAGAAAGAAAAATCATTCAACAGGATAATTCTGCAAATATTAAAGTTGTGCTATCAGACCCGGACGATGCAAGCGGATTTGAAGGGGAAGTTACCGCGTTTGGCAAAACATACAACCTTTCCAACAATACAGAGCTTGAAGAATATGCAAACCTACCCGTGAAAAACGATAATTCTAACGGCACTGAACAAGAAAGAATTACATTCTCTTCACTTTGTGCTGCATGTCACGACGGAACTAAAAGTTATTCTCCCGTCAATAATTTGGGATTACCTATAGATATAAACGGTCACTATTCAGGAAGATGTAACGAATGCCATACTCATGAAAAAACGTTTTAATTAGAGCAAAGTTTTAAAACGAATTTACATCTTCAAACACTTAACTGAACCTTTCATAAGGTTCTAACAGCTACTGTCTTTCACGCACAAAAGCGGAGAAAATCATGAACCTAAAAGGTTACCTTGCTGAAAGAAAAAAGTTAATAGACAGAGAAGTAATTAAATACCTTCCTCCTTTTCCAAAGTTCGGCTTTCGACTTTATGAAGCCGTTAAATACGCTTTAACAGTTGGAGGAAAAAGATTAAGACCAATACTATGCTTAGCAAGTTGTGAAGCTGTCGGAGGAAATCTTGAAGATGCAATTACACCTGCTTGTGCAATAGAAATGATTCATACCTACTCTTTGATTCACGATGACCTTCCGGCTATGGATAACGATACGCTCCGTCGCGGTCACCCTACCGTATGGTTCCAGTTTGATGAAGCTACTGCTATTTTAGCCGGCGATGCATTACTTAACAGAGCCTTTGAAGTTTTAGCAGAATGGAATTTTGACTGCAAAGTTAAAATAGAGGTAATAAAGGAGATATCTCAAGCTTCAGGTATGCTTGGAATGGTTTTAGGACAGCAGTGTGATATGGACGCTGAAGGAAGAAACGATGTTTCCCTTGAAGAACTGCTATTTATCCATAGGCATAAAACCGGAAAACTTATAACTGCTTCTGCGGTTGCTGGTGGTATTACCGGAAAGGGAAGTAAAGAAGAGATTGAAGCTCTGAGAAGTTACGGAGACAAAATAGGACTTGCATTTCAAATAATAGATGATGTTTTAGACGTCGTAGGTGACCAAGAAAAGTTGGGCAAAAACGTTGGTTCCGATATAGAAAAAGGGAAAGTAACGTTCGTTACCTTTTACGGCGTCGACGGCGCCAAAAAGAAAGCTGAAGAAGAAATAGAAAAAGCAATAGAATCGCTTTCTGTTTTTCCCTCCCAAAAGGTAGAACCTTTAATAAAAATCGCTAAGTTTATAATAGAGAGGGAATATTAGATGAAAAGCGGAGGAAATTTTTGATACTTGAAAAGGTCAACTCCCCGGATGATTTAAAAAAACTTTCTACAGAGGAACTCAAAAAACTCGCTGAAGAAGTAAGACAATTTATAATAAGCGTAGTAGAAAAAACGGGAGGGCATTTAGCTTCTTCCTTGGGTGTTGTTGAATTGACTATAGCTCTTCTTAAAGTTTTTTCACCACCTAAAGATGAAATAGTGTGGGACGTAGGTCACCAATCTTATCCATACAAGATTCTAACCGATAGAAAAGAAAAGTTTCATACCTTGAGGCAATTTGGAGGTATATCCGGATTTCCTTCTATTAAGGAAAGCATTTACGATGCTTTTGGCGTCGGTCACAGTTCTACCTCCATCTCAGCCGCATTAGGAATAAAAGTAGCCAAAAGGCTCAAAGGTGAAGAAGGTCACGTTATAGCCGTTATCGGAGACGGTGCCTTAACTGCCGGAGAAGCCTACGAAGGGCTAAACAATGCAGGGCAATTAAAAGAAGACCTGATAGTTATTCTTAACGATAACGAAATGTCCATATCAAAAAACATAGGAGCGATTTCTAACTACCTGACAAAGGTTGCTACAGGCGAAAACTTAAGAAAAGCAAAAGAAAGACTTGAAGAAATTGCCAGGAAAATATTTGGAGAAAAAGTATTCAAAACTTTAAAACGTGTTGAAGATTTAATTGTAAAAGGATTATTTCCGCCCGGAATGCTTTTTGAAGAATTGGGATTCCGTTATATTGGTCCTATAGATGGACACGATTTAGAAACTCTTATCGTTACTCTTAACAACGTTTCTAAACTTAAAGGTCCTACTCTCGTTCACGTTATAACGAAAAAAGGAAAGGGTTACAAACCTGCGGAAGAAAAACCTGAAAAGTTTCACGGCGTTTCTCCGAAAATTTTAAAAAAGGAGAATGACAGCCAACCTTCCTATACTGAAGTGTTTTCAAAGACTTTAATAGACATAGCCGCCAAAGATGAAAAGATTGTTGCCATCACCGCTGCAATGCCTTCGGGAACTGGACTCGACAGATTTAAAAAGACATTTCCGAACAGATATTTTGATGTAGGTATAGCAGAACAGCACGCCGTTACGTTTGCCGCCGGACTGGCTAAAGAGGGATTAAAACCTGTTGTAGCAATATATTCAACTTTTTTGCAGAGAGCTTACGACCAAATAGTTCACGACGTAGCACTTCAAGAACTCCCGGTTGTTTTTGCAATCGATAGGGCAGGACTGGTAGGAGAAGACGGTGCTACTCATCACGGAGTTTTTGACCTATCTTACCTTCGCCATATTCCCAATATGGTAGTTGCTGCGCCGAAAGACGAAGAGGAACTACGTCACCTTTTATATACGGCTGTAAAAAGTAATAGACCTTTCGCAGTTCGCTATCCGAGAGGAAAAGGATACGGTATAAAGATAAGAGAACCCCTTAAGGAGATTCCGATAGGCAGTTGGGAAATTCTAAAAGAAGGGAAAGATTTAGCAATTCTTGCAACAGGCTGGACCGTTTATCAAGCTCTTAAGGCTGCCGATAAACTTGAAGAAGAAGACATAAAAGTCTGCGTAGTTAATGCACGATTTATTAAACCGTTAGACAAAAAACTACTACAGAAACTTGCTGAAAAGTTCTCTACGTTTCTAACCGTTGAAGAAAACGTGATAAAAGGAGGATTTGGTTCTGCTGTTGATGAGTTCTTTTCAGATAGAGAAAAAGTAAAAGTTTTTAATTTGGGAATTCCTGATAAGTTCATAGAACACGGCAATCAAAATTTGCTGAGAAAGTTAGTTGGGATAGACAGTGAAGGTATATACAACAAAGTAAAGAAAGTTTTAAAAATAGTTAATGTCTAACTACTTCACACTTTTCTACCTCTATGTAGGGAAAGTAAAACCTGCTTATACGAACGTATCCTACAACTTTCACCTTTTTTCCAATGAATCTACTCAAATCTTGCGTATCATCGTGAACGTAAATGCATCCAGATTTATCGCACAGTAAAGGGTCATCTGCCCCAAATGGAGGAAACTGGTCTTGCACTCTTTTGTTGGTTAACACACCTATAAGCCTTACGTAACATCCGTAAAAGCTGTCAGGATGAGCTGCTACAAGCCCGGCAGGATAGGTAATTGTATAGTCCTTTTTCGTAGTAGCACAGCTAACAAAGGAAAGAATTGAGAAGGCTACCAAGAGCATCAAGGGAATACTTCCTTTGAACCTCTCTTCTAATTTCATCCTTATTCCTCCTTTGATTACTTAAAAGTTTTTCAACACCTTCGGCAATAGATTGTGGATTGGCTTCAACGCATATTCCAGTTTTTGGAGTAACTATTTCGGGCAGCACTCCAACATTTGTAGCAACAACAGGAATGCCACAGCTCATAAACTCTAAAGGGACTCTTGCTATCATCTCAGAACCTTTTGACGGAACAACGGCAATATCGCAGGCAGACATATAATCGGCGATAGAAGGAACTCTTTCTGTTATAAAGAAAATGTCATTTTTTACACCTAA
>JAMOPR010000038.1 GCA_027064485.1 Desulfurobacteriaceae bacterium
TGGTGTAGCCATAGGGAGAAAAATAGGGTGATTAACTTGATTAGGAGAAGAATGGAAGAACTTGATACCTATCAGGGCGCCAAGTGCCGGTTTTAGGTTGTTGTTAATATCTCTTTTAGGAGTAGGAGTGATTAATAATTAGTTATAAGCACTTCCACATTTAATTTCTTTCTTTTATTTGCCTTGCAATTTATGAAACGGTTTGCACTGATTTCTTGAATTTTATAACCTGCGTAGAGTTTTTTTATAAAATCCGTGTTTGAATTTGAAAGCATTACGTAGCATCCTTTTTTATCTAATTCTCGGAAAATTTCGGATAGTTCGATTTGATCTTTTTCTGAGAAATCGTTTCTGTTGTATTTTGTAAAACTGGCTGTTTTGCTTATTGGGTGGTAGGGGGGATCAAAATATATAAAATCTCCACTTTTCGCTAGTTCACAAGTTTTCTTGTAATCACAATTCAGAATTGTAATCTCTATACTGTTAAGAAACCTTGAGACAGCTCTAAGATTTTCTTCGTCACAGATTTTTGGGTTTTTATATCTTCCAAAAGGAACATTGAATTGTCCTTTGGAATTTTCTCTGTATAAGCCGTTAAAACATGTTTTATTGAGGTAGATGAAACGGCTTGCTCTTTCAACTGGTGTTAAAACTTTCGGGTTGAGAGATCTTATGAAATAATAGTATTCTGGTGTATTTTTATGTTTTTTGAGACTGCTTATAAGTTCTTCTACGTTATCTTTAATTACGCTATATGCATTAATTAGTTCTTCATTAATATCAGAAATTGTGGCTTTTGAAGGCTGTAGTTCGAATAATAGTGCTCCTCCTCCAACAAATGGTTCAAAATATCTATTAAAAGAACTTGGAACGTTAGAGAGTAAAATATTTATGAGTTGCCTTTTCCCTCCAGCCCATTTTACAAAAGGTTTAGGTTTTACGTTGGGATGTGTTAAAAGCAATTCTTTACCTCCTCCTGTGGGTGGCTATACTTATTATTTTAAATATATCCTCTCCGTTTTCTAATGCTTTTAATAGTTCTTTAAACATATAAGCGTTTTCCATGTTAGTTTTTTCCTGAATCATAAGGAGTTCGGCTAACAAGAGGAGAAACTTTACAGAGTATTCACCTTTCTTACTTAATTCTTTATAGTTTTCAAATTCTTTTCTGTATTTCCTTATTAGATAATTGAAGTTTGTTCTTTGTTTTCTTTCCTCTTCAGAACGTATGGGTTCTACTTCTTCCCATCTTTTTAAAAGAAATAGAAGAAAATCCTTTGCTTTTTGAGGTTCTGCTTGCATTTTCATCAGCAAATCTACTGCCCAGTGAATGTGTTTGGGAGTTCGTATGTTTGACCAGCTGCCATCTTTAAGTTTTTGGCGGTATTTAATGACTATATCGTATTTACTCAGTGAGCCTTCATATATTCCGATTATATAACTGTCGTTAATATTAAAAGCATTTATTAGCTTGAAGTTTTTCAACTTCATACAGTCTTCTATTTTTCCATTTTTACAATCTTCTTTGCTCATTACTTATTCTCCATTTGTTATGTTTGAAATCATAATATTGAACCCTAATTGTTGCATCAACTTAACCCCTATGGTAAGGTGAGCCTTTGTTTATCAGGTAAGCCCGGTAGATTTGTTCTAAAAGGACTATTCTTGCTACATCGTGCTGAAGCGTCATTTTTGAAAGGGAAAGAGTAAAGTCAGCTCTTTTCTTTACCTCTTCTGATAGACCGTCTGCTCCGCCTATCAGGAATGAAATGTTTGCCTTTGAGGAAAGCAGTTTGGCAAACTCGACGGAAGTTAGTTCTTTACCTCTTTCGTCTAACGCTACTATAAAGCCTTTTGCTTCTTTTAAAAGTTCTTTTCCCTCTTCTTCAACGGTTTTTTTCTTTCTAGCTTCAACAACTTTAAGGAACGGAACTCTATGGGTGAAATATTCTTGAGCTTCGTGGAAGTGAGGGGGGATTTTTCCAACTGCTACTACTCTGATTTTCACGGTTTCTCCAGCTAAAAGGGGACTCCAAAAGGAGTCCCGATTATTCGTTTATTAATTCAGAAGGTTCTATTCTCGGTGCGTCCATCCAGAGCGTTTCAAGGCTATAAGTTTCTCTTGTTTCTGGACGGAACACGTGGACAATGAGGTCTCCGTAATCTATCAAAATCCAGTTGGCTAAATCGTATCCTTCTACGTTAATCGGAAGGACGCCACTTTCTTTTAGCTTCTGTTCCACTTCGTCCGCTATCGTTCTTGCATGTGTGTCTGACGTTGCGGAAACTATGAGGAAGTAGTCGGCTAAAGTGGTTAGTCCTCTTAAGTCTAAGATTATTGGGTCTTCAGCTTTTTTGTCGAGTGCCGCTTTGAGTGCTACTTTAAGTTTTCCAATACTATCCAACTTTTTCACCTCCTGTCTGAGCCATTAGGAATTTTCCGATTATGGGTAGGCTAAGGCTTTTTCGTTTGCTCCAGTCAAAGATTTCAACACCTACAATTTCATCGTTTTCATCGTAGTCAACAACAACTCCTTCATTTTCTAAGTATTCACTCTCAACCGGGGATTTGTCTGTTAATTCGATAACGAGTATATCCACATCGGGGCTGTATTTTATTTGCACAATCCTTTCCTCCTTAAACTTCTATCAAATAAAAGAGTTATAACTAATAATCTATCCTCTTTTCGTTCTACTACCACTCTCAGACATCTGCCTGAAATTTTCTTAATTCTCCATTCTCTGCTGGAATGCTTTGGGTCTGATAATATGAAATCGGGAGATTCTATTGTTGATTTTATTAATTCTATGGTTAAAGGGACAGGCGATTCTTTCTGTCTGCGGTGAAACCTGTCCCAGAAATGGTCGGTGTAAACAATCTCCAAAAATCCTCCTTAAAAGGTTTCTTTGATTTTCCACCAGATGGAGTGTTTTATCGGGTTTGTAACGGGTTCAACGTCTAAAATCTTTTCGCCCGAAAGTATTTCTCTTGCCTTTATACCGTAAGGGGAATTGGGATACTTTTGGGCTACTTCCTTAAGTATTTTTTCACCTATAGCGTGGTTTTTCTTCGCAATTTCTTTCCACTTTTTTATATCCGATTTTATAAGTTTGATTCTGTTTTTTGCTACTCTCCTTTCGTCTGGGTCTTCTGAATGGAGTCTTTCTTTCTCTTTTTCTAAGTTATCTTTCAACCTTGAGATTTCATCGTCAGCCTGAAGGTAGGTGAAGTAATAAGCTCTTCCAATCAGGTAGTTAACTCTGTCGGGAGCTTCTACGTCGGGGAATTTCTCCTTAACCAGTTTATACCTTTGAATTGAGGCGGTAAATTTCCTTATCATATCGTAGGTGCCACCGATGTATATGTCATGTTCTGCCAAGATTTTTCTTGCTATTTTTATGTATTCTTTGGCTTTTGGGACGCGCGGGTCGTTGGGATATAGCTTTACGAACCTTTCAAAGGCGTTTATAGCCCTTTTTGTAAAGGTTTGGTCCCATTGAGGACCTTTTATGAGGTTGAGGTAGCAAACTCCCAGCCTGAATGTAGCGTCTTTTGCGTAAGGTGAGGCAGGGTAAAGTTCCAAAAATTCTTCGTAGTTTAGGGCTGCGTTTTCAAAATCCTCATCGTTAAAGTAGGCATCAGCTAAAAGAATTTTTGCCTTTTCCTGCTGCTCTGGCGATAGTTCACCGTTTAGTGCCTTTTTCAGCAGTTCTTCTGCCTTTCCCCAGTCCTGCTGATACGTGGCTTTAACTCCTTCCCTATACTGCTCCTGCGTTGTGGTGGGGATTTTGGAGCAGGAAAACAGGACAGTTCCTAAAATGGCAGTTAATAGTAGCTTTCTCTTCATCGTTCTCCTCTCAATTATCCTTTTACCACCATAAATCTTTCTATGTGGTAGTGTTCAACTGGCACAACCTTTATCTTTTTGTCGTATAGCTTTTCAATCCTCTCAATTATATCTTTTTCGTCCGTTGTTAGTTTTTCCGCTACTAAGGGATTTGCGTAAACTTTTATAACTTTACACTGAGTAGGGTTAATTTTAAGGTTCTGAAGGATTTCCCTTTCCACTTCAAATGCTACTGTTTCTAAAGACTTAACTCTTCCTTTGCCTTCGCAGTAGGGACATGTCATCGTCAGGCTTTTACCCAAACTTTTCTTTACTCTTTTTCTCGTCATTTCTACCAAGCCTAAGTCTGACATGCTAACGATTTTTGTTCTTGCCCTATCTTTTGCTAATTCTTTCTCCAACGTTTCAAGAAGCAGTTTTTTGTTTTCCTCGTTTTTCATGTCTATGAAGTCAATGACGATTATTCCTCCTATGTCTCTAAGGCGTAATTGCCTTGCTATCTCTTTTGCCGCAGCCAGGTTTATTTCAAGAGCCGTTTCTTCTAACGTTTTTGTTTTTCTGAACTTTCCGCTGTTGACGTCGATAGAAACCAATGCTTCCGTTTCGTCTATGACTATGTAGCCGCCGTTTGGAAGGTAAACTTTTCGTGATAGCGCTTTCTCTATTGCCTTTTCAACGCCGAACTTTTCAAAGAGTGGAACGTCCTGCCCGTAAAACTTAATTCTTTTTGCAAGTCTGGGGATAAAGGCTTTTGCAAATCTGACTGCCCTTTCAAATTCTCTGCGTGAATCTATGAGAACTTCCGAAACATCTTCTGTTAGTAGGTCTCTTAGAGTTTTAGGAACTATTTCAAGGTCTTGATATAAAAGTGCCGGCGGCGGTCTTTTCTCTGCTTTTTCTAAGAGTCCGCGCCACACTTTCAGTATGTAGGCTAAGTCTTTTTTAATCTCTTCTTCCGATATTCCTTCTGCTGCCGTTCTTATTATTAAGCCGTAGTTTTCCGGTTTTATCTTTTCGGCTATCTGTTTTAGCCTTTCCCTTTCTTTTTCGTCGGTTATTCTCCTTGATATTCCGATACGGTTTATTGTGGGCAGGAGAACCAAATAGTGTCCGGGAACGGTAATGTTGGTTGTGACGCGAGGACCTTTCGTTCCTATCGGTTCTTTGGAGACTTGAACTAAAACTTCCTGACCTTCCGATAAAACTTCTTCTATTGAGGGAAGTTCCGTTTCTTCCGACTCTCCGTTTTCGAACAGCTCGTTTTCTTCATCTATGTCTGTTGAAACGGCATCTTTTACGTATAAAAAGGCTTTTTTAGATACGCCTATATCGACGAATGCTGCCTGAACGGCAGGAACGATTTTTAGAACTTTTCCTTTATAGATGTTGCCCACTATCCCCCTGTTATCTTTCCTTTCAACGTAAAACTCTACTAACTCTCCATCTTCTAAAACCGCTATTCGCACTTCTTTTGTGTGGGCATTTATCAAAATCTGTTTGTTAACTTTTGACAAGCGGTTCTCTCCATACTTTTGTGTTTTCAAGGTTTAGTCCTGCCGCATGGAGCAGGTCTTGCACGTTTAAAATATTACCGTTTGTGAGGGTTAAAACAACTGTCAGTGTTTCGTCTTTGAACTCGTATGATTTTATCCTTTCTTTCAGGTTGATTTCTCTGCCTTTTCTGTCTATGAGCTTTTCTGTTTTCAGAAAATCCCAGTTTCCCGCTGTTTTTAGCGGTTTTATGTGGTAAGTTACTTCTGTAATTTTGTTTATAAAGCTACTTTTGTCTATTTCAAAAATTGATTTTACGTTGAGTCCGTTGGGCAGGAAGTTGTTTATTTCCTCCGTTAAGTTTTTGGAGAAGGTAAAATCTTCTGTCAGTTCTACTTCAATGATTTCGCCCAATCCTTCAACGCCTACAGGTAAACCTAAAAGTATGTTCAATTTGGGGTGAGGGTTAAATCCTTGAGAGTATCTTAAAGGTATCTGGAATTTTCTGAACGTTCGGGTGAAAGCTCTCGTTAAGTCTAAAAGAGATAGGAATTTTGCTTCTTTTACTTTTTCAAATACGACTGCTACCTTCTTTTTAAGAGGAAATTCTTTTTTGGGGCGCGGCGGCACGGTGAACTCTATCTTTTCCGGTATCGGGTGTTCTTTGAGTTTTTGGATTTCTTCTTTTGTGCAGGCACCGCAGCCGTGACAACCGACTATCCTGCAGTCTGGCGTTTTGACGGCGTTTTTTGCTTTTTCCAATTCTTTCAGCAGGAACTTTTTCGTTACAACGCCTTTTATGAAGTCCCAGGGTAGTTCTTCGTTTATGCCTCTTTTAGCGATTGCCTTTTCAACTGGGAATGCCGTTTCTTCAAAGGCTTTCAGCCAGCCTTCCCAGTTTAAATATTCGTTCCATCCGTCAAGCTGACAACCGTGTTTGTGGGCAGAAAGTAGAAGTTCTGCCGTGTATTCATCGCCGCGGGTTAAAATGGCTTCAATGAGCGATTGGCGGTAGTCGTGAAAGCGCAGAGTAAAGGTGCGGGGGGATTTTTTCTTGATTTTTCTGATTTTTTCTTCTGCTTCTTCTTTGCTTGAAAAAGCTTCCCACTGAAATGGGGTAAAGGGTTTGGGAACGAATATGGAAATGCCTGCTGCTAAGTGTTTTCTACCTTTAAACCGCTTTCCGATTTTGTGAACCTGCCAGAGCATTTCTATGAGAGCGTCTATGTCTTCTTCCGTTTCAAATGGTAGTCCTATCATGAAGTATAGCTTCAGCCTGTTCCAGCCTCTCTCAAATAGTCCTTCTACTGCTCTGTAGAGATCTTCGTTGGTCAGGTCTTTGTTTATACAGTTTCTAAGTCTGTCTGAGCCTACTTCCGGTGCCAGCGTGAAGCCTGTTTTTTTCACTTGCATTAGTTGAGATGCCAAGTCGGGGTTAAAGCCTTTGACTCTCATTGATGGAAGGGAGAGGGAAATTGTGTTTTTGTAGCAGTATTCCATTACTTGTGGAACTAAATCGTTGAATCTGCTGTGGTCGGATATGGATAGAGAAGATAGAGAGGCTTCTTCGTATCCTGTGTTTTTGAAAGTTTTGTCGAGGATTTTGAGAATCGTGTTTTCATCTTTTTCTCTGTAAGGTCTGTAAACGTAGCCTGCCTGACAGAAACGGCAGCCCCTTAAACATCCGCGTGCTGCTTCGATGGCTATTCTGTCCTGAGATGTTTCAACTGTTGGAACGGGGAACTCGGTGTGAAAGTATTTAGGTGAGAAGGAATGGAAAACTGCTTTTTTAACTGGGTATCTGCCGAATTTTGGAACCCAGATGCCGGGGATGTTTTTTATTGCCTGTAGGAAGTCTTCTCTACTGCCTCCCTGTTTTTTGACTTCTCTTAGCGCTTTTGCTACTTCTATTAGAGTTTCTTCTCCGTCTCCGATTGAAAAGAAGTCAACAAACGGCGATAGCGGAACGGGATTGTAAACGCAGGGTCCTCCTGCAAATACTATTGGGAAGCCTTTTCTTTCTTCGCTGAATAGAGGAACGCCGGCGAGTTCGAGGCATTTTAGGAGGTTGGTGTAGGTGAGTTCTGAGGATAGAGAAAATCCCCACAACTCATACTCCTTCACCGGTCTCCTTTCCTCTATCGTAAATAGAGGGATTTCCCTTTCTTTCATAAATTCCTGCATGTCGGGTCGGGGCAGGTAAGCTCTGTGCATGAGGGCAAAGTCTGTCAGGTTGTTGATGGTGTGGAGGAGGATTTTCCCGCCTATATGAGAAGTTCCGATTTCGTAGAGGTCTGGATAGGTTAGAACGAACCTTACTTCTCTATCTTCGAACCTGTGATACTTTAGGTTTAGTTCCAAAGAGAGGTAGCATGCAGGTTTTTTAACGCCGTAAAGTGCCTGGAGCGTTTCTTCATCAAAAGTTACGACAGAACTCATAGAATCTCCTCTTTTCTCTTTTCCACGCTGAAAGGTCTTTTCCTTTGCAAACGCCTAATTGGTTCAAAAATTTAAAGTAGCCGATGGAAGGGATTTTATCCTTTTTGGTGATGATGATGGAGCCGGGGAGGATTTTCCAACTCTTGTATGTGTAGGAGCAAACTTTGTGTAGGTGACTGCTTAATTTTGTATATGCGTTTCTACCCTTACCCAACTGTATTCCGCGCTCTTCCAGTTTTTTCATCACTTCACTGTAGTAAAGCGTTTTTTCTCTTTTCCCGGTTTCGAACAAAACTTCCCACAAAATCCATTCAACCATAAAATTCAGTCCCGTGTATAATTTGCCTGACTACAAATATAAAGATGTTTAACGGAGAGAGACCGTGGATAAAGAAAAACTGATAGAAAACGTTAAATCGTTTGTGGTAGCGTTGATTTTAGCTTTAATTATAAGAACCTTTATAGTTCAATCTTTTCACATTCCTTCGGGTTCTATGATACCAACTCTTTTGGTTGGAGATTTCATACTGGTTGACAAGGTTACTTATCACTTCAGAAATCCCGATAGGGGTGATGTAGTAGTTTTTCACTTTCCCTTAAATGAAAGCGTTTACTACATAAAGAGGATTGTGGGACTTCCCGGAGATAAGGTGCAGGTTATAAATGGAAAGGTTTATATAAACGGCAAGCCTTGTAAATACCAGCCTGTTGGGAACTACTCTTATGTTGAGAACGGTGAAAAAGTAACCGGGAAACTCTATTACGAGTTTCTACCCAAAAATGAAGGAGGTGTAAAAAAACACTTGATACTAAAAACGGGAACGAGAGGGGACGATACTCAGGTTTTTGTCATTCCTAAAGGTGAATATATGATGATGGGAGACAACAGAAACAACAGTTATGACAGTAGATTTTGGGGATTTGTAAAGAGGGATGAAATCGTAGGAATAGCGAGAATTATATTCTTCTCTTGGGATGGGAATAAGCACTTGCCCAGATTTAGCAGGATATTTAAGTTAATAAATTAGGGGAGGAAAGTCCTCCCCCTTTAACTTACTTTCTCTTCTTCTTGCCCTTAATTTCTTTTTCGGTAGCTTCTTTGAGGTCTTTACCAGGCTTGAAGGCAGGAGAAAGTTTTGCAGGAACTTCCACTTTCTCTCCAGTTCTTGGGTTTCTTGCTACTCTTGGAGCTCTTTCCTTCATGAGGAAGGTTCCGAAGCCCCTGATTTCTACCTTTTCACCCTTTGCAAGGGTTTCTGTTACTACTTCGAGGAATGCGTTGAGAGCTGCTTCTGCGTCTTTTTTCCTTATTCCTGCCTTTTCAGCGATTGCTGCTACCAAATCGCTTTTTGTCATGCCGCTCCCTCCTAAGTTGGTTTAAGTTAAAGTGCCATAAGGCTTAAAGTGAAAATACTACTTTAAAGTTTAAATGTCAAGAGGTTGTGCTGACTTCGATTCCCAATTTTGCCTTAATATCTTTTTCGGAGATTCCCTCTATGAATAGAGTCTTGATTCTTGATGTTTCTCCCCTAACTATTTCTATTCTCGATTTCGGAACTTTTAAAGCCTTTGAAATCAGTTCAATTACCGCTTTGTTCGCTTTCCCTCCCTCCGGCGGAACTGTCACTTTCACTTTCAGTTTCCCCTCTTCCACTTTCTCTATTTTGTTTCTCGACGCTTTTGGCTGGACTTTCACTTCTATTATCAGTCCGTTCTCTTTCTTCTTCACCTTTAGCATTTGGTCTTAACTCCTCCAATATTCTTGTCATTTCTATGATTGCCAGTTTGAGTCTGTCGTATACCTTTTTCTGCGCCAGTCTCAGCTTTTCTATCTCAATTTCCAGTTCCTTCTTTTTCTTTTCTAACTGCTCTTTTTCTTCCGTTTTCTTTTGAATAATTTTCTCTATTTCCCTTTTGGCTTTTTCAACCAGCAATTCGGCTTTGTATTCAGGCGTTTTCTTCTTAAGATTTTCTATTTCGTTCAATAGGTTTTGGTAAGCGTTGGCGACGTCGTTTAAAAATGCTTCTACTTCGTCCGGGTCGTATCCAAAGAGCTTTTTGCTGAACTCTTTTGCTCTTATATCGTTAGGTTTAATGGGCAGCTTTTTGTTTACCATTTCTTTCCCCGTTGAGTTTTTATATGTGCTGGTTCATTATAAAATATCCTTTAATAGTCTGACAAACTTTTCAAGGGCTTTTCCTCTGTGGCTTATCTTGTTTTTCTCTTCTACGCTCAGTTCAGCCATCGTTTTTGTGTAACCTTCTGGGATAAAGAGCGGGTCGTAGCCGAAACCTCCGCTACCTCTTGGCTTTGTTGTTACTTTTCCTTTTACTTCTCCTTTGCTCCAAACTCCGAAACTTTCGGGGTAGGAAAGGACGAAGAATGAAACGTATTTTGCCGGTGATTCGGTTAACCCCATCTCTTTGAGCTTTTTTATCAGTAAAGCGTTGTTTTCTTCGTCTGTAGCGTTTTCTCCCGCAAATCGGGCAGACCTTACTCCGGGAAGTCCTCCCAGTTTTTCAACTACGAGACCGGAATCTTCGGCGATTACCGGCAACTTCAGGTGTTTAGCGTAGTAAATAGCTTTTTGGTATGCGTTTTCCAGAAATGTTTCTCCTGTTTCCTTTGGTGGTTCAATCTCCGTTTTTAGTTCTTTTAAAGAGATGATTTCAATGCCCAAACTTTTGAGTTTTTCTCTTACTTCTCTAACCTTTCCCTTATTGCCTGTGGCGAATATGATTTTCAAGCTTCTACTCCCAAAACGGTTTTCTGTATTTTTATAAGTTCCTTTATTCCTTTTTCACTCAGGTCTAACATTGTGTTAAGGGTGTTTCTTGAAAACGGTTCTCCTTCTGCTGTTCCTTGAATTTCTACAAAATTTCCTTTATCCGTCATTACTACGTTCATATCTACTTCTGCCAAGGAGTCCTCTTCGTAGTTGAGGTCGAGGAGAACGTTTCCATTGACTATCCCGACGCTTACTGCTGCTATGAAGTTTTTAAGAGCTGTTAGTTTTTCAATTTTTTGTAAAGCTCTGTAAAGTGCCACGAAAGCGCCTGTTATGGAAGCTGTTCTCGTTCCTCCATCTGCCTGTATCACGTCGCAGTCTATCCAAATGGTCATTTCTCCTAATGCTGTTAGGTCAACTGCACACCTTAACGACCTTCCTATCAGTCTTTGGATTTCTTGGGTTCTTCCTGTTAGTTTACCCCTTGCTGCTTCCCTTACCGTTCTCTGCGCGGTTGCCCTTGGAAGCATTGAGTATTCTGCTGTTATCCATCCTTGTCCGGTTCCCTTTAAAAATGGAGGCACTTTTTCTTCTACAGAGGCTGTGCATATTACTTTTGTATCGCCAAACTCTATAAGGCAGGAACCTTCTGCATGCTTAATGTAATCTAACGTTATGGTAACTTTCCTTAGTTCGTCAAACTTTCTTCCATCACTCCGAGTCAAGGGAAACCTCCTCTATAAGCGTATCTTCTCCCATAATCATTTTTGCTATTCTTTCAAACCTTGGCGTTTTATCGCTGACCAGAATTCTAACAACTCCTTGGCTTTTGTTTTTCTTTCTGTGGGGAAGTTTTCTTTTAACTTCTTCCGCTACTGCCATGGCAGAATCTATTAACGTTACGTTGTCCTTCAATATTTTTTTTATTGTGTCTTTTATCAGCGGATAGTGGGTGCAACCGAGCACTAAGGTGTCTATCTCTTTTTCTGTTAGTTCTTTTAAATATTTCTCAGCTACAAGCTCTGTTATTTTGTCGGATAACCACCCCTCTTCTATTAACGGAACAAATAAAGGGCATGCTTTTTCAAATACCGTTGCAAACGGTTCAAGAGACAGTATGGCTTTCCTGTATGCACCGCTTTTTATCGTGGCTTCCGTTCCTATTACTCCTATTCTTTTACTTTTTGAGCTTTCTACTGCCAGTTTTGCGCCGGGCTTAACTACTCCTATTACGGGAAATGGAAACTCTTCCTTCAGTATCTCTAAAGCGTAAGATGAAGAGGTGTTGCAGGCAACTACTAAGGTTTTTATGTTGAATTTCTGAAGCAACCTTGCGTTTTCGACGCTGTATTTTATTATGGTGTTTGGCGACCTGTTGCCGTAGGGAACTCTGGCAGTGTCTCCGAAGTAGATGAGGTTTTCGTGGGGGAGGATTTTTTTTATTGCCTTTAGAACAGTTAGTCCTCCAACTCCAGAGTCGAAAATACCTATAGGACTTTCTGGCATTGCAACTCCTTTGCAGTTTGCCTTAAATTAAAGAGAAGTTTAGCAGTTTTTAATTTTTGAAAGGAACGTTTAGATGAGAACTTGTGAGGAAATTATAAAAAAGATTAAGGAGTATAGAAGCTCTTTTGAAGAGGAACAAATCAGGAAAGCTTATAACTTCGCCAAAGAAAAACATGAAGGGCAGTTTAGAAAATCTGGAGAGCCTTTCTTTTCCCATCCTGCGGAGGTAGCTTACATACTGGCTCAGTTGAAAATGGATACTCCCACTATCATTGCAGGACTTTTACATGATACGGTAGAAGATACAGATACAACGATTGAAGAGATAGAGAAAGAGTTCGGTAGAGAAGTAGCCTTTATTGTGAAAGGTGTAACAAAATTAGAGGACTATAGTTTTCAGAGTAAAGAAGAAAAAGATGCAGAGGCTTTTAGAAATCTGCTGATTTCTCTGGCTGAAGATATCAGGGTTCTCATCGTTAAGTTAGCCGACAGACTTCACAATATGAGAACTATGGACACCATGCCGAGAGAAAGTCAAGTTAGGAATGCGAGGGAAACTTTGACCATTTATGCTCCTTTAGCAAACAGGTTGGGTATGTATAGACTGAAGAATGAGTTGGAGGATTTGTCTCTTAAATACCTTGACCCTGATGCTTACAGGGATATCGAAAGGAGAGTTAAGGAAAAGAAGAAGAAACTGCTTCCCTACTTTGAGGATGTGATTAATACGGTTAAGGAAAAGTTAGAGGAAAATGGTATTTCTTGCAGTATTCAGTGGCGCTTTAAGCATATTTACGGTATTTACAGGAAGATGATTATTAAAAATATTCCTTTCGAAGAAGTTTACGACGTTGCTGGTATAAGGGTTATAACGAATAGCGTTGGTGATTGCTATCAAACGCTGGGAATAATTCACAGTTTGTGGAAGCCTGTTCCGGGAAGGTTTAAGGATTATATAGCTACTCCGAAACCCAACATGTATCAGTCTTTGCATACTACGGTAGTTGGTCCTAAAGGGCAGTTTATAGAGTTTCAGATAAGAACGTGGGAAATGCATCAAGTTGCCGAAATGGGTATTGCCGCCCACTGGAAGTATAAAGAAGGAGGAGGAATATTAACGGAAGCCGAAAAAGAAAGGTTTATGTGGCTCAGGAACTTGCTTGAGTGGGTTAAGGAAGAGAAAAATCCCCGCGACTTCCTCGATTCTGTCCGAAAAGACCTTTACGCAGAAGAGGTTTACGTTTTCACGCCTAAAGGGGATTTAAAAACGCTACCCGTAGGTGCTACTCCGGTAGATTTTGCCTACGCCGTTCATACGTCTATAGGACACCGTTGTAAGGCTGCAAAGGTTAACGGTAAGTTGGTTCCTCTTAATTACATTCTTGAAAGCGGTGATAGAGTTGAAATCATTACTGGAAACGAGGAAAAGCCCAGTAGAGACTGGCTCGACTTTGTAAAAACTTCCAAAGCGAAAAATGCCATTAAAAACTTTCTGAGAAAGCAAGAAAACGAAAGAGCTAAGAAGTTGGGGGAAACGCTTCTTGACAAAAGTGTAAGGAAACTTTCAGAAAAATCTCTCTCTTCCTTGCTTGAAGAATTGGAAAAGAAAAATGAGTTGAATGAACTCCTTTCTTCTTTGGGATATTCAACTTGGGATTCTCTCCTTATAGATGTGGGTTATTTCAAGTTAAGTCCCGAAAAAGTTGCAAGGCGCCTTTTGAAGCTTCCTGTTGAAACTGAGAGGAAGAAGAGAAAAGTTTCGGGTAGTGAGAAAGTTAAAGGTATAAAGGTTGATGGTATAGATAACGTAGTGGTTACGCTTGCTTCCTGCTGCCATCCCTTACCGGGAGATAAAGTTGTTGGAGTTGTCAGTTCGGGTAAAGGTATAGTTATCCACACCAGAAACTGTATCGTTGTAAGACAGATAATGGAAAGTTCTCCTGGAAAAATTGTTCAAGTTGAATTTCTACCCAGCGATAAAACCTATAACGCTAAGTTGAGAGTTTCTGTTGAGGATAAACCGGGAATGCTTGCAAACGTTACTTCTGTCATAGCAAAGATGAAAATAAACATCGTTTCATCGGTTAGTAGGTCTGTTTCCGGCAGAGGGGTTTTAGATTTCGTTGTTCAAGTAAAGAGCAGAGAGGAGCTTCAAAACGTTATAAGGGCGATTAAGCAAGTGAAGGGAGTTATTTCTGTTAAGAGGATTTACAGGGAAAAACCAGTTACCGTTAAGAGTTAAATTTTGTAAAATATTTGTGGAGCGGAGGTAATATGAAGGTATATTTAATAGTTTTCTCTCCCGAATGTTCTGCTGGAACCTACATGTTCGCAGAAACTCTTGAGTTTATAAATGATGCCCACATTAAAGTTTCGGGCTATTTTACTTTTAGCGACGATGTGAAAGAATATTTAAGGTTGAAGGAAGAAAAAGCTACTAAAAAAACTTTAATAATTCCTCAAAGTTCCTACTCGTTTATAGAAGAAGTAGAAATAGAAGATTAATGAGAATAACATCTTTTCTTTAAGGTAACCGCAGTATGGTGGAATTTGCGGAATCCATTGAAAAAATAATAGTTCCCCACTATCAACCAATTTTTTCTTTGAAAAAGAAAAAAATTGTAGGATTTGAGGGACTTTCACGTTTTAAAATTGGAGAACGGCTTTTATCCTTCCCTCAGGCTTACCAAATTTTTAAAGAGAAGGGATTAAATGATGAGCTTGATTGGTTGTGTAGGAAAGTTCTTTTTGAAAAGTTTCCCTTTAAAGAGCAGAAAGAGCGTTTGCTGTTTGTAAATATACTCTTTTCCAGCGTGAAAAGCGAGAATTTCGGAAAGAGCTTAACAGAGAAATACGTTAGGGAAGCTGGATTAGAACCTTCTCAGGTAGTGCTTGAAATTACAGAGTCTGAGAAGATACAGGATACAGAGTTACTCATTGAGCTTTTAAAGCACTATAAAAAGCAGGGATTTAAGTTAGCCCTTGATGATTTCGGCACTGGTTACAACACGATTGACGTTTTCTTTGAGTTGTCATACTACATAGACTTTATAAAACTACCTCTTGTGATTATTCAAGGAGTTTCAAAGAGTTTTGTGAAATATGAACTGGTTAAAACTTTTAGAGAAATTGCTCACAGCTTAGGGATAAAAGTTATAGCGGAAGGAGTAGAGAAAGAAGAAGACTTGAAAACGCTTATAGATTTGGGAGCAGATTTTGTCCAAGGGTATTTGGTGGGGAAACCTCTTCCTGAAAAAGAGGTTAGAAACTTTAGAGCAACGTTTAAAATTCCTGAAAAAAGCGGAAAGGCGTTTGTAAGCTCTGTGTTAAGTTGGTTAAAGCCTATAAGGATAGTAGAGGTTTCCCCGGAGCAGAAATTTAAAGATTTGCTTTACTTGTTCCACAATTACTCGAAAAATGAGAAGTATCTGTTGGTGAGCTTAAACGGGGAGATTTTTGTGCTCAACCTGTGGGAGTGCGCCAGGATTTGTGCAGATGTTGTGAAATTCAACCTGTTTTATATGAGAGATTTCTCCTGGCTTTTGAAAGAGGGAATAAACGTATGTCCGGAACTTGTTAAACCGCTTTCTCAACATCAGGAACAGATAGTTGAATTGTGCGAACTTACTTCTCCTTTAGAGCTGGCATTGATTTTTGAAAAGAGTAAAGAGGATGTGATTTTTGTTAAGGATGGAGATGAGATTAGGTATTATTTAGATAAAGAGGAAGTATACGAAAAGCTTTACAGGGAAGTGTATAAAGCGAGGATACACGTTAATCCTTTAACGGGACTCCCTGCGAACGTTGTAATAGAAGAACACATAGAAGAGTTGATTGCTGAGGGGGAGGATTTTTTCGTTGGTTACTTTGATATAGATAACTTTAAGGCTTTTAATGATACTTACGGCTTTGTTTCTGGAGATAACTTAATAAAGCGCACTGCTTTCTTCTTAAAGAAATATATAAAGGAAACTTACAGAGAAAATGGTTTTGTCGGGCATGTAGGGGGAGATGATTTTGTTTTTGTGGTTAAAGATAATAACAAGGAGAAGCTTTCTAATACGTTGGATAGATTGCTTAAGGCACTTGAAAATAGTGCCCGCATCTTTTTTAGAGAGGATGATTTAAAGAAGGGATATTTTACGGCTGAGGATAGGGAGGGGAAGGAGCGGAAGTTTCCTTTAGCTTCCTTTTCGGTAGCCGTAGTTAGAGGAAAAAATAAAAAGAACATTCAAGAAATTGCCAAGGTGGCAGCCCAGCTAAAAAGGATTGCTAAATCTCACTACGGTTCAAAAGTAGTTTTCGAGTAAGGAAAAATTGGATTAGAGAACTTTTTAGTCTTTTCCTCTTTTCTTCCGTTTTAATTTCAAGCTATTAATCAATTATTTGTATTACCACATATAAAGTTCACTGAATGGACTATGCATAAAGAATAAAATATATAAAGATGAAGATTTGTTGTTTTAGATATCTTGAAATGTCTAAAAAACTTTTATATATTTCTGCGAAAAGAATACCGAAAAAGGAGGTAAGAGATGGGAGTTTTGTCTCCGGCAGAGGTTGTAAGGGCAATTTCAAACGCTTCTAAACACAAGGCGGAAACGTCCTGGTTGGGCACCATTATTCTTGCCATGATGGCAGGTGGTGCAATTGCTATTGGTGACATTTTCTGGGCTAATTCAGTAGTTAAACTGGGGCACAACGTAGCGCCAGGAATTGCTAACTTCATAGGGGGCTTTGCGTTCTCCGTAGGACTTATGCTTGTTGTCTTTTTCGGCGGTCATCTTTTTACCAGCTCTACACTTACAGCTGTTACAGTTGCTGAAAAAAAGATTGATACTTTCAGAGGTATTGTTTCTTATTGGACTTTAGTTTGGATTTTTAACTTTGTAGGTGCTGCACTTACGGCTTTTATGTATTTCTATTCTGGTCTTCCTTTTAAATATGGAGGATGGATAGCTCAACATTTTGTTGAAATTGGAGCTGCAAAATGTTCTCTTCCTTTTCTGGAAGCGTTTCTTAGAGCTATTTTCTGTAACATCTTGGTTTGCTGTGCTGTGTGGATAGCAGTAGCCAGTAAAGATGGAGCTGGAAAAATTTGGGGTATTGCTTTTGCAATTGCAGCGTTCGTTGGTTCTGGTTATGAACACTGTGTGGCAAATATGTTCATCATTACTCATGCTCTTCTTTGTAAAGCTTATTACCTTGCTCAAGTAGGTGGGGATATTAATGCTCTTTCAGAACTTCTTCACCATTTTCCGGTAGCAAAGCTTGCAAATCTTGATATTAAGCATTTTCTCCTTAACAACGAGCTTCCTGTTACTTTAGGAAATATTGTGGGGGGTGTTCTCTTCGTTGGAATTGCGGGACTTTTAGGTCATAAAGAAGATGTAGAAAAGTTACCTAATTAGGGAATTTTATTCTGGGAGGTAAGAAATGAAGAAAGTTCAAACTACATGTCCTTATTGTGGGACAGGTTGCAACATAAATTTGTTCGTGGAGAATGGCAGGATAGTAAAAGCTGAGCCGACTAAAAATCATCCGGTAAACGATGGAGAGCTGTGTCTTAAAGGTTGGTATGGTTGGGAGTATGTTCATTCTCCCGATAGGCTTAAAAAGCCGTTGATAAGGAAAAAAAATGGAAAATTCTCCAAAGATGGAGAATTAGTTGAATCTACCTGGGAAGAGGCACTGGAACTTATTACTTCAAAGATAAAAGAAATAAAAGAGAAATATGGCGCTGATGCTTTGATGGGATTTTCTTCGGCAAGGTGCACGAATGAAGATAACTACGTTTTTCAGAAGTTCTTTAGGGTTGCCATAGGAACGAACAATATAGACCACTGTGCTCGTCTCTGACACGCTCCCACAGTAGCCGGTCTGGCTAAAAGTTTAGGTAGCGGAGCGATGACAAACGACCTTGCTGAATTCAGCAAGTATTCCAACTGTATTCTCATTATTGGTTCAAATACGGGGGAATGTCATCCCATTATTGCAATGCATGTTGAAAGAGCTTTGGAAAGGGGGGCAAAGCTTATAGTTATTGACCCCAAAAGAACCGAAATGGCTCAAAAAGCGCACATTCATATTCAGCTTCCTGTCGGATACAACATTCCAATTATTAATGCAATGATTAACTACATAATTGCGAACGAGCTTTACGATAAGGATTTTGTTGAAAATCATACTGTTGGCTTTGAATATTTGAAGAAAGCGGTGGAAGAATATACTCCTGAAAGGGTGTCTGAACTGACGGGAGTTCCTGCTGACCTTATTAAAGAGGCTGCAAGAATTTACGCTACAGAGAAACCTTCAGCAATTCTTTATACAATGGGAATAACTCAATTTACCCACGGGACTGGAAATGTTTGGTCTGTTTCTAACCTGGCTGCAATAACTGGAAATTTAGGTATAGAAGGCGGGGGAGTTAATCCTCTTAGGGGACAGAACAACGTTCAAGGTGCTTGTGATTTTGGTGCACTTCCTAATAGACTCCCCAACTTTAAGTTTGTAACTGATAGAGAAGCAAGAGAGCATTTCGAAGAACTCTGGAACTGTAAACTTCCCGATAAACCAGGAATTTGGATTCCTGACGTTCCTCACGCTATTGAGGAAGGAAAAATAAGGTTCTTGTATATTTTCGGTGAAAATCCTGTTCTGTCTGACCCGTGGACTGACCACTTCCTTGAAGCTATAGCCCACTTAGATTTTCTCGTTGTCCAAGATATCTTTTTAACGGAAACTGCGAGGAAGGCTGATGTCGTTTTGCCTGCGGCTTGTTGGGCGGAAAAGGACGGAACTTTCACGAATACAGCAAGAAGAGTGCAACTTGTTAGAAAGGCGGTTGAACCTCCGGGAGAAGCCAAGCCAGACTGGCAAATATTCTGTGAAATTGCTAAAAGGCTTGGAGTAAAAGGTTTTGATTACAAGGATGCTGAAGATATTTGGAACGAAATAAGGAAGGCTGACCCGAGAAGGTTTGGGGGAATAACATACGAGAGACTTGAAGAAGAAAACGGAATTCCGTGGCCCTGCCCGACAGAAGGGCATCCCGGAACACCGGTGCTTTATAAGAATGGAGAGTTTTTAACTTCTGATAAGAAAGCGAAACTTATTCCTGTGATTTTCACTGAAAACAAGGAAGAAAAACCTGTGCTTGAAAGAAAATTGAAAGAAGAATTAGGACTTCCTGAAGATTATCCTATGATGGTTGGTGCAATTGATGAAAAGCCTGATAAGGTTTATCCGTGTCTCTTCACTACAGGAAGGAGAGTTTACCACTACCATACTGGAACTATGACAAGAAGATGTAAGCCTCTTGAAGAGGGAGCTGACGTTTATGGTCCTGTTGTAGAGATAGGTCCTGAGACGGCTAAAAAGTATGAGCTTTCGACGGGAGATTACGTATTAATAGAAGGTAAAAGAGGAAAAATTGCTTGTAAAGTTTGGGTGACAGAGAGGATACCTGAAGATGTTCTCTTTGTAACTTTCCATTATTGGGAAGCCTGCGGAAATGAGTTG
>JAMOPR010000039.1 GCA_027064485.1 Desulfurobacteriaceae bacterium
AAAGTTTACGACGAAAAGGCAGACCTTGAAGCAGCGTTTATGCTTGCAAGAGGTGTAAAAGATATTTTCAACACAGAAATAGCTGTCGGTTCATCAGCAGGAATAGGTAGAGGCGCTGTAGTCATAATCTACAACGAAAAAGCCTATTTCTTACGCTCTCAGGTAAGCGCAAACCTTTTAAACTCAAGTGCCAAAGAGATAAAAAAGCGCAGCGAATCAGCGGTGGAATTAACGGTAAAAGCTGTAATCTCTCTCATCAGATACAAAAAAGTCCCCCCCTTTTTGGAGGCGCTGAATTGGATGAAGTAAAAAAGTTAGAGGAAAAACTCACCCCCTTTGGCTCCCTCCTCCTTTTAGGTGCAGGAAGGCTTGGCTTTAGAGTATTTGAAAAGCTAATTCAGGTTCACAGGGGGGGATTCAAAAAAATAACCGTCTTTGACGGCGGCAGAATTGACGGAAAAGACGCTTACCACCTGTCAAAAGGTGCCAGAATAGGTGAAAAGAAAGTGGAATTTCTAAAAAGGCTTTACCCAATAGAGCGAAGTTACAGAATTGTAGAAACGTTTGGTGTTAACTTCTCAAAAGAACATTTCTACCTAATAAAAAACTACGATGTAATTGTTTCTACAATAGCCGGAGGGAACACACTTAACTTAGTTGCTGCCATTTCAAAGGAAGCGGAAAAACACGGCATTCCCCTGATTACAACAAACGGCGTGTTTGGCTTTGGGGATGAAGAAGTAAAAGTGGAAAAACTACAAAAGGCAAGCGCAGGTCCTGCCCTTTACTTAAAAAAGCTAATAAGCACTGAAAACGTTTTTGTCGTGGGAACGGGAAAGCTAATAAAAGAAGGGCTTCCCATAACTCCCACCATACTTGAAAACGTTGCCGAAAAAATAACAATTTTTTCCCTTAAACTGCTCTACAGGAGAAAATTATGAAAGAACTTGTAAAAGGCGCAATTCAGGGAAACTTTGAGTCAAAAAAACTCCTCATAGAAAAAGGCAGGGAAAATCCTGAGAAACTTCTTTCCACGCTCAAAACCTTAACAGATGGAGAACTCCAGCGTTTAGGAACAGAAATGAAGGAGTTTCCGTTCGGCTGTAATGTGGTAGAAGCATTGGTTGATGTTGTGAGTTTAAAGCAAAGCATAGATGAGATAAAAGGCGCAATTAGATTGGTAGACCGTTTGGGCTTCACTATCCACGTTTGCTCATACGTTGTTGCAGACTTAGCGGAAAGAGAGGACAAAACGCCCCTTGAGCTTTTAAAAGAACTAAGAAAGCTGACGGACATGCCGATGGACGCAGACCACTTCGGTGTGTTTGGACCTATGCGCTATCCAGAATACATATCAAAATGCCCTGCATATTGCTACAAGGAAGGCAAAGGATTTAACGGGTGTCCGAGGGGAAGAATCCATAAAAGATTGATAGAAAAGGAAAAACTTTACGAAAACGAAAAAGAAGGCTGGGCAGAGCTTGTCCAGTCAATAAGCGTCAGTTTGATGTCCTTTCAGAAGGAAACTTCTCATTCAGCTTCTGAGGAAGAAACTCTTTCAGTTATAAAGTTTGCAAAAGAAAGAGGCAAAGGAGTCGGGGCAATCATATGCGTTGGAAACGGTGAAGATGAACTATTGAAAGGGCTAACAGCTTGCATGGAAAATGGTATAGATGAGGTTGTTATAGAAGGGGGACCCTACAACACGGCAGAAAACAGACCAAGAGCTTTTGGAGAAGCAGTTGTTGCTGCAAGAATTCTCTCAAAAGGCAAAGTTGTAGCCTCAAACGGACAGTATGAAGATGAACTGAGATTTGGATTAAGGTGCGGACTTAACAGCGTTATAACGGGATTCCCGGACAACCACCATGCCTACATGTCGGGTTACTATCCCGAAGAGATAACTCCCGATAAGTTCGGTCTTCCAAAGGTTGTAGAGGTAATGAATCAGGAAATTAAAAATTCCCCGTTTCCCGTTCCTTCAGATAGAAAAACAATAGAAATCATAACAGCTTCTGCAAAGTTTTTAGGCTTTGAATACCTCTACCCTTCCTTTGAACTAAGCGGTATTCCTTTAGGTGATGCTCATTGGTTTTTAGCTCTCTCTTCGCCCCTTGGCAAAAAGGTAAAAACGAACTTCACGCTTAAAACGCTGAAAGAGCTAATAATAGAAAAGAAAGTAAAAAAGCTGGGGATTTTGGGAGCAAGGTTCTTAAGCTGGGGAATTGCCCACCACCTTTCAAGCGTTGTAGAAGAAGTCCACATAAGCGATAAAGACCTAAAAGCCGAAGAATCCACATTCAAAGTGCTTTCAGAAAGCCTACCGATAAAGATAGAAAGACACTACGGGAACGATACTTCCTGCATTGAAAGTTCAGACCTTACAGTTTTAGCATCATTCATTCCAGAACTAAAAGAAAGGTTTCGCCAGATAGAAAAAGTAATTCTTTTATAAAAGGGGAGGGAATTACTCCCTCTCCCTCAAAAATAGTTTTTTCAATACTTCAGCTGCAATATCCTTTCCTCCAAGCCCGAAGGCGAGAGCGAAAGCAAGTCCGAGTCCTACGGAAATAGAGAATACGACAATCTCTATAACTTCACCGGAAACTCCAACGTAAGGTAGAGCGATAAATACAGCAGCAACTATGAACGCAGCTTTTATCACCTTGCCTATTTCTTTGTTCTCCACTCTGTTTTCAAAGATTGAACCAAAGTAAGCGCCTGCAAAAATGATGGCAGAAGCAACAATCAGTTTAAAAGCTATTACCGTGAATTCGTAAGTAATAGAATAGAGTGCCTGAGCTTCAATGTAGTGAAAAGCCTGTGCAAGACCGAGTAAAACTGCAAAAGCCACAATTATATATCTAACCAGCTCTCCAAACTTTAGCTTTTCTGAGGAGATACCTACAACCTTAGCGATTTCATCGAAATTAAGCTCATCAACGATTTTGGAAGTCACGTCGGCTACGAACTTCCCGACGTAGTAAATAACGGCAAAAATAATTGTTGCAGCTACAATTTTCGGAATAGCGTTTAAAATGGAACCTATCATGGCAACGGCAGGTTTTGATATTGCTTCTATTTCTAAAGCGTTAAGAGCAGCGACAGCTACAAACAGAAGAACCATAAGATAAACAAAGTTAGCTGTTGCCCCGCTTAGGTCTTCTATGCCATACTTTTCTCCAATTTCCTTAACCTGGAATGTATCAAGGAAAGAGCGGACAAATTCCCTTGAGATTTTTGCAAAAAATCCCCCCACTACCATTATCACAATGGCGCCAATTAGATTTGGCAGATAGGCTCCTATCTTGTCGAGCAGGCTAAGGAATGGTTGCGTTACATATTTAAGTCCTAAAGCTTCCAAAACGGCAACGACGGTGGCTAAAAGAATCAGGTAGTAAACTAAATCTCCTGCGCTTTTAGGTAGGTCTTTTTGTTTCTTTAGCACTTCAAAACGTTCACAAATCGTCCTAACGCTTGCACCTGCAAGAGCAGCAATAATCCAACCGACTATTGCTATTACAACAACCTTAACTGCAACAACAGCGTAAGGTATCACTGCATTCCAGATGCCTTGAACTTCCATTTTCCGCCTCCTTGCATCTTGATTATTTGTATAAAATATATGACATTTTTAATAGATGTCAAATTTATTTGAGTCTTAAATTTCTTATTTTTCTTAAACTTACGCCTGCTGTTTGCTTCTAAAGAAAAGTGTTATACATTTTCTTAGCCATACCCACTAAAAGCGAGGCTAAAAGATGGGAAAAAAGCTCCTAATTGTGGAGTCACCTGCCAAAGCCAAGACAATTCAGAGATATTTAGGAAAAGACTTCATAGTTAAAG
>JAMOPR010000040.1 GCA_027064485.1 Desulfurobacteriaceae bacterium
CAAGTCGCTTTCAGAATAGAGCCTTGTCCTTCCTTCAGTTCTTGACGGCTTTATAAGCCCTTCGTTCTCATAAAAGCGCAAGGTTTGAGGATGGACACCGGCAATCTTTGCCACAATACTAATCATGTAAACTGGTGTATCCTTGTCTATCACCGCTGTCCTCCTTTAATTCTATTACTCAATTTAAACGCCTAAAAGTTTTTGTCAACTATCTTAAAACAGAATTTTAATCCGATTAAAGTTTTTTTGAAAGAAAAATCCATCGATGGCAAATAGATAAACAGAAATAAACGAACAAAATAAAAGATAAAGCAGAATTAACTTAAATTAAGCCTGTTCTTCTATCAGCTGACCAACAAAAGTTTCCAAGAATTTAGCAGGACTATGCTCTTCTAACTCTACAATTTCATAAAACTTCTGAAAATAAACTGTCCTTACAAACGCTGCATTCAGTGCATGTCCCGTTCTGTAAGCAGTAATCTTTGCAAGCAAAGGATACCCTAAAACGTATAAATCCCCCACCAAATCCAGCGTTTTATGCGCAACGAACTCGTTATCTAAACGCAATCCCCCTTCGTTCAATATATCGTATTCGCCTATAACAATTGCATTTTCAAGGCTTCCACCTTTTGCCAGACCTGCAGCTCTTAAAGCTTCAACTTCTCGATAAAAGCAAAAAGTTCTTGCTACAGCTATATCTTTAAAATTCTCAAGACTGTGAGAATACCTCATCCTTTGAAATTTAACTTTCTTATAGGTATGGTCAAAAGAAATGGTATTGTCTATCTCTAAACCAAAGTAAGGTTCAGCAGTTATTCTTTTATTGTCGCTTTCAATGCTAACCCTTCGTTTCAAAACCATATATTTACGTTTTTGAGACTGCTCATAAATTCCCGTCTCTTCCAGCAAGTAAAAATAGGGAGCTGCACTACCATCTAAAATCGGTAGCTCATCAGAATCAAGAATTATATAAGCATTATCTATACCAAAAGCTGAAAGAGCAGCAAGCAAATGTTCAACTGTTTGGACAGAAATCTCTCCATTTGACAAAGTAGTAGCATAAAACAATTTAGAAAGATATTCAGGAGAGACTCTTAAAGAAGGAGAACCTTTTATATCTTCTCTAACAAACACTATACCAGTATTTTCTTGCGCTGGTTCTATGCGAACGTTAACTTTTTTTCCGGTGTGCAATCCTATCCCACTAAACTTTATCGATTTACTTATTGTTCTCTGAAAAACCTGCATTAAAGTTCTCCCTAACACAATTCGAACCTGATTGAATTATATAGAAGAATAAAGAAATTTCTCTATTTTGTTAGAAAAAAGATTTGCAAATTTGCATCTACCTCTGTCTAACAACCTGAAAAGACTCCAAATCAAATATCATGTTATCGTAAGCCGCTAAAGTTTTAATCCCTGTGCTATCGGTGATAGCATTAGCAACTAACCAAGGTTTAGCTTCAAGCATCGTTCTCCCAAAGTGCGTCATGACAGCAACTTTAGGTTGAATTTCCTTAATAAGAACTGAAGCCTCTTCAGAAGAAAGATGGTCAATTACAGGTCTTTTTTTATACAGCGTAACATTGAGAATTAGTAAATCTGCCCCTTTATAAGCATCAATTAAACCGCTGAAAAAGCGCGTATCCGAAATGTAAGCTATACCAATGTTCTTCCATTTAAAGAAAAGCCCATAGGTTTCTACTCTATGAGCGTGCTTTATCGGAAAAGAAACCTTTAGAGAATCGCTTAAAAGATAACTATCCCCTTCCTTAACTATGTTAACTGTTTTGAGATTACCACGGGTATATTCGAGAACAACTGGGTCTTGAGATACGGCGTCTTCCGGGCAGAACAAAATCCCCCTCTTCTTCTTCCCTCCTAACGTCATAGCCTCTATAACATGATTAACATCAGCACAATGGTCCAAATGGCGATGGGACAAAATAACAGCTTCCGTCCAGTGGGAATCTATACCCTTTCTGTGAGCATGAACAAAAGCTCCCGGACCGGGGTCAACGTGAACGTTAAATCCGTCAAAATTAAAGTAAAGCCCACCAGCCTGCCTTAAAAAACCAAAAGCAACGTATCTCGCTCCTGCAGTTCCCAAAAAAACAAGCTTGTTTCTCAGAGTTTCTTTTGTCAGTTTCAAGCTGGACAAATACCTCTCTTACTATTTCTTATAAATTCAACAAACTCTTTCACCTCTGGAACGTTAGCAAACTCCTCTTCCACCCTTTTAAGAGAAACCTGAAGAGGCTCATCGGTTTTGAAGACCATTTCAAAAACGGTAGTAAGATTTCTTATAGTATCTCTCTGGAATCCTCTCCTTTTAAGACCAATAATGTTAATCCCTTCCAACCTCGCTCTGTTTCCCTGAGCAATAGTAAAAGGAGGAACATCTCTGTGAACGGCAGAAGCACCACCAACCATTGCATGTTTACCGATTCTTACAAACTGATGAATTCCCGTAAGTCCTCCTACAATTGCATAGTCATCTATTTCAACGTGCCCTGCTATCTGAACAGCGTTAGCAACTATAACGTTATTTCCTATAATAACGTCGTGAGCAACGTGAGAATACGCCATCAGCAAAACGTTATCACCCACCTTAGTTACAAGACCCCCTCCTTCCGTTCCCCTATGTATGGTAACGTATTCCCTTACTGTAGTATTGTTTCCGATAACTACTTTTGATTCTTCTCCTTTATACTTCAGGTCTTGAGGGGCAACTCCTATAGTAGCACTATAAATAACGCAATTCTCCCCTATAGTTGTATCACCTTCTATAACTGCTCCTTTCTTTATAATTGTTCCTTTACCAACCTTTACCTTCGAGCCAACATAAGCAAAAGGTTCAACAACAACATTTTCATCAAGTTCTGCACCTTTTTCAACAACCGCAAGAGGACTTACTTTAGCCATCTTTCCTCGCAATCATAGCCATTATTTCGGCATCACACACTAAATTCTCGCCGACGTAAGCTTTCCCCACCATTTTAGACATTTTTTTCTTTATTACACTCGGCTCCAGAACAAATTTAACAGTATCACCGGGTCTAACTGGCTTTCTGAAACGGGCTTTATCTATTCCCATAAAGTAAACCACATACTCTTCAGGAGATATGTCAAAAGATTTAAACATCAAAACGCAACCAACTTGCGCCATAGCCTCTATTAAAAGAGCACCTGGAAAAATAGGATGACCCGGGAAATGTCCCTGAAAAAACGGTTCGTTCATAGTAACGTTTTTGATACCAACTATCCTTTCCTTGGGCACAAGTTCAACAATTTTATCAACCAACAGAAAGGGATACCTGTGAGGTATAACTTTCATAATTTCAACTATATCCATCTCCATCAAAGCCTCCTTGAGGTCTTTTCCAGGATAACTACTGCCTGCGCCGAAATACCCTCTTTCCTCCCTTCAAACCCCATACCTTCAGTAGTAGTTGCTTTAACAGAAACTCTGTCCTTCTCTATTTTCATAACCGCTGCTATCCTCTTTTTCATCTCTTCCTTATAAGGTTTGAGCTTCGGCTCCTGGGCAATGACAACTGTATCCACATTCAAAATTTTAAAACCTTTTTTTTCAGCAAGTGATATCACTTTTTCAAGGAGAACAAGACTGGAAATATTTTTATATTTTTCATCAGTATCAGGAAACAATTCACCTATATCTCCTAAAGAAAGCGCCCCCAAAATAGCATCACATATGGCATGAATTAAAACATCTGCATCAGAATGCCCTTTTAAACCCAAATGGTAAGGGATTTCCACACCACCAATAACTAACTTTCTACCTTCTTCGAATCTATGAGCA
>JAMOPR010000041.1 GCA_027064485.1 Desulfurobacteriaceae bacterium
AACCTGACTACAAACACCACAGAACAGGTGAAGATAACGGAGATGCACATTTGAAAAATCTTTTGGTTCACCTTCAAGTGGTTCTACCGATAACCAACGGGGAGTTAGACTTAGGACCATGGCAGGAAATATTCTACGCTGAATTTGACGGTCAGAGACCGAAAAGGGTAATAATAAAAATTATCGGAGAATAGCTTGAAGGAAGCTATACTACTAACTTACATGGGAGCACCATCAAATCTAAATGAAATAAAACCTTTTCTGTTTAGATTATTTTCCGATAGAGACCTTATCAATTTCGGTGTTCCTTATTTTCTTCAAAAGCCTTTAGCTTACGTTATCTCAACCTTTAGAACACCTAAAGTAAAACCCCAATATGAAGCAATAGGCGGTGGAAGTCCCTTAGTAAAGTATTCTTTAGAACAGGCTTCTCTGTTAGAAAAAGAAACTGGACTAAAAGTATTTACTGGCATGTTGTATTCTGAACCGCTTCTTGAGAAAGTTACAAAAGAAATAGAAAATAGCAATGTTGAAAAGTTATACGTTCTAACTCTCTACCCTCAATATTCAAAAGCAACTGCAGGTGCCTGTATCAGAGACGTTAAAAAACTCCTTGAAGAAAAAGTTGAATTAAAAATAGTAAAGTCCTGGTGTAGAAACGAAAGCTATATAAAATGGATTCGGGAAGCACTTAAAAAAGTTTTAGATAAATCGGAACCGAGGAACACAGCTGTTCTTTTTTCTGCACACAGCTTGCCAGAATACTTTATAAAAGAACTGAAGGACGTTTACATCGATGAAGTAAACGATACGGTAAATTTAGTAATGAACGCTTTTCCCAAATATAAATGGTTTATTTCTTACCAAAGCAAAGTTGGACCTATCAAATGGCTTGAACCTTCCACGGAAGAAACGATTAAGAATTTGAAAGATAAAGGATTTAAAAAAGTTGTTGTCTTCCCCGTAAGTTTTGTATCAGAACATATAGAAACGTTATACGAATTAGATGTGGAATATAAAAAATTGGCAGAAGAAATTGGTCTTGAATTTGAGAGAGTAAAACTTGACCACAAATCGCCACTGCTTATTGATGCACTTAAAAGTGAAATTGAAAAACTGCGTTTATCGGAGGAAAAGTGAAAGTCGCCGTTATTGGAGCTGGAATATCTGGATTAGCAGCAGCATTCTATCTCAAACAAGCCGGCGTTGAAGTTAAAGTGTTTGAAAAGGAAAAGCAAGCCGGTGGAAAAATGAAAACTGTTTATGAAAACGGATACATAATAGAGACTGGACCAAACGGATTTTTAGACGGTAAACCCTACACCTTGAATTTAGTCAAAGCCTTAGGTATAGAGAATAGGTTATACAGAAGTTCTGATAAAGCAAGAAAGCGTTTTATATATACAAACGGCAGATTGGTAAGACTACCCGAAAATCCAATAGCTTTCCTATCATCTTACCTGTTATCATGGAAAGGCAAATTACGTCTCATTGGTGAATTCTTTATTCCAGCGAAGAAAGATTTATCAGATGAAACTTTGGGCGACTTTGCAAGAAGGAGGATAGGAGAAGAGGCGCTTGAGAAGTTGTTAGACCCGATGGTGGCGGGGATTTTTGCAGGCGACCCTGATAGAATGAGCTTAAAAGCTTCATTTCCTGTTATTTTCTACCTGGAAAAACAGTATGGCGGACTCACCAAAGGTTTAATAGCTAAAATGAAAGAAGCTAAAAAGAAAGGAACGAAATCTTCAGGACCTGCAGGACCAGGAGGAGTTTTAACCTCTTTTAAACGCGGTGTAAACGACCTTGTAGATGCTTTGACAGAAAAGTTAGGTGAATCTATTGAAACAGAAACTCCTGTTACAAAAATAAAAAAAATCAGTAATAAATGGGAAGTAACATACTTAAAAAATGGAGAAAAAAAAGAGGAAACTTTTGACAAACTTATAATGTCAACACCCTCTTACGCAGCAGCAAAACTACTAAAAGGTATTAATGAAGAACTTTCTAATCTGCTTTCTCAAATAGAATATTCACCCATCTCAGTTGTTGCTTTAGGATTTGAAAAGAAAGGATTAGGACACAACCTTGATGGTTTTGGATTTTTAGTGCCAAGGAAAGAAGGAAAGAAAATTTTAGGTGCTTTGTGGGATAGTTCTGTGTTTCCCAACCGTGCACCGGAAGGTAAAGCGCTAATAAGAGTTATGATAGGAGGTGCGAGACAACCAGATTTGGCTCTTCTTGATGATAAAGAACTACTAAAAATATCCCTAAAAGAACTAAGAAGAATAATGAAAATCCGCCACTACCCCGAAATTGTTAAAATATTTAAACATGAAAAAGGAATCCCCCATTACACTTTAGGTCACTGCGAAAGAGTTGACAAAATATTCCAAATAGCCGAAAAATTAGGAAACCTATACTTTTGCAACAACGCCTATAGAGGCGTTGGAGTTAACGATTGCACAAAGTTAGCTGAAGAGACAGTTCAAAAAATCTTAAGAGGCAAATAAAATGTGTGGAATTGTCGGTTACGTAGGCAAAGACAACGCAAAAAATTTGGTAATAGATGGATTAAAACGCTTAGAATACAGGGGCTACGACTCTGCTGGTATAGCGCTTATTGTTGATGGTAAACTTCAAGTTTTTAAAAAGTCCGGCAAAATCAGAAACTTAGAAAGAGAACTCAACAAACTAAACATTTTTTCAAATACAGGAATAGGACATACAAGGTGGGCAACCCATGGCGACCCGACAGATACAAATGCTCACCCGCATACAGACTGCACCGAAACTATTGCAGTAGTTCACAATGGAATAATTGAAAACTATGCCTCCTTAAAAGAAGAATTAATGAAAAAAGGACACAAATTCTCTTCGGAAACGGACACAGAAGCTATTGCCCATTTAATAGAAGAAAAATTAAAAGAACACAATAATTTTTTAAAAGCTTTTATAGAAGCTGTAAAGGAACTTAAAGGTTCTTATGCAATAGTTGCAATAACGGAAAAAGAACCGAACAAACTTTTTGTAGCAAGGAAAGACAGTCCTCTTGTATTAGGTATAGGAGACGAAGAAACGTTCGTAGCTTCAGACATTCCTGCCTTTCTTTCATATACGAACAAAGTAGTCTTTTTAGAAAACGGAGAAGTTGGAGTAATAACGCCAACATCTTTCAAAATATTCGACATTCAAGGAAAAGAACGCAAAAAAGAGATAACAACAATAAACTGGTCATTAGCTCAAGCTGAAAAAGCTGGATACAAACATTTCATGCTGAAGGAAATACACGAACAACCACGGGCAGTTGCAGACACAATAAGCGGAAATCTACCATGGTTTAGAGATGAAATACCTATAGAAGGTTTAGAAAACTTCAAACCAAACAGAATCCAAATAGTTGCCTGCGGAACTTCTTACTACGCTGGACTTATAGGAAAGTTTTATTTAGAAAACTTTGCCCAAATACCTACAGAAGTTGATTATGCGTCAGAATACAGATACAGAAACCCTGTAATAGATGAAAATACTTTAATAATAGCTATAACCCAGTCAGGTGAAACGGCAGATACTTTAGCAGCAATAAGATTGGCAAAAGAAAAGAAAGCAAAAGTGCTAACTATATGTAACGTTATAGGCTCTTCAGCAACAAGGGAATCTGACGCTGTTATTTATACCTACGCAGGACCAGAAATAAGTGTAGCTTCAACAAAAGCTTTCACTACTCAATTAACCGTTTTATATTTACTATCAATCTATCTTGCAACAAAAAAGAACCTAATTTCAAACCCAAATATTTACCTTGAAAAAATTTTCGAAATTCCCTCACTTATGGAACACTTCTTAGAAAAAGAGGGAAAAGGACAAGAAATAAAGAAATTAGCCGATAGATTCCATAAAGTATCAAACGCTCTATACTTAGGAAGACACGTAAATTACCCAATAGCCTTAGAAGGAGCTCTAAAACTTAAAGAAATTTCCTACATTCACGCTGAAGGATACCCCGCAGGGGAAATGAAACACGGACCCATAGCTTTGATAGATGAAAACATGCCAGTAATAACCATAGCAACCAAAAGTAAAGTCTATGAAAAAATCCTCTCCAACCTCTCCGAAGTCAAATCCCGCAAAGGAATAACCGTAACAGTAACAAACCAATCCTGCAAAGAAGCCATTGAAAACTCCGACTTCTCAATTATCGTCCCTGAAACAGACGAATTCTTATCACCGCTCATAAACGTAATACCTTTGCAACTTTTAGCCTATTATATAGCCGACTTTTTAGGTTACGACGTTGACCAGCCAAGAAACTTAGCAAAAAGCGTGACGGTGGAGTAAAAAATGGAAACAGCAACGTTGTTAATATCCTGTCCCGACAGAAAAGGAATTCTTTCAGAAGTTACCGGCTTCATATCAAAAAACAACGGAAACATAATCAACGCAGACCAACACATAGATTCTCAAAAACAGATATTTTTCATGAGAATTGAATGGACCTTAAACGGATTTCAAATAGAAAAAGAAAAAATAGAAGAAGCATTCAAACCCATAGCAAACAAATTCCAAATGAACTTTTCTCTACATTTTAGTTCTGAAGTAAAAAACGTAGCTATCTTCGTTTCCAAGTATGACCACTGTCTCTATGACCTCCTCTACAGGTTCAAAGCCGGAGAATTAAAAGGGAACCTTAAACTGGTCATAAGTAACCACAAAGATTTAAAACCGATAGCCGAAATGTTCGGCGTTCCCTTTTTCCACTTTCCCAAAAATAAAAACAACAAGTCAGAAGTTGAAAAAGAAGAGCTGAAACTCTTAAAAGAAAACAACATAGGCCTTATAATCTTAGCAAGATACATGCAAATACTCAGCGACAACTTCGTAAAACAATACAGAAACAAGATAATAAACATCCACCATTCTTTCCTTCCAGCCTTTGTAGGAGCAAAACCCTACCACAGAGCGCACGAAAGAGGCGTAAAAATTATAGGAGCAACCAGTCACTACGTTACCGAAGAACTTGACCAAGGACCCATAATAGAACAAGACGTTGTGAGAATAAGCCACAGAGACAGCGTAGAAGACATGATAAGAAAAGGGAGGGACTTGGAAAAATTAGTCTTAGCAAGAGCTGTCAAGTGGCACCTTGAAAACAAAATCTTAGTTTACGAAAACAAAACCGTAATCTTTGAATAACTACTTTTTAGCTGGACTTGCAGGGGCTTTCTGCTCCTGCGTTTTAACAACTTTCTCTACCACAGAATTGGAAGTTACCATCTTCGTTCCTATAACCGTAAGAAGCAAAGAGTTAAGCATAAATATAGCGCCTAAAATAGCAGTTGTTTTTGTAAGAACAGCTCCAGTATCTGCACCGAAAGCGCTTCCCGTTCCTGTTCCTCCCATCATAGCCATACCTTCGTCAGCTCCGGGCTGAATGATAACAATAACAATTAAAAGCAAAGCGATAAACGCGTGAAATATTAAAAGTGCTGTAAACATCAGTCCTCCTTATCAAACTTAACAATTTTAGAAAAACTATCTGCTTTCAAGCTTGCTCCGCCCACCAACGCTCCATCAATATCGGGCATTGCAAGTAAATCTGCAGCATTGTTAGGCTTAACGCTTCCACCGTAAAGAATTCTAACACCATTTGCAAGCTCTTTAGAAAAAAGCTCTTCAAGTATACCCCTTATAAATTCATGAACTTCCTGTGCCTGCTCTGGAGTTGCCGTCCTGCCAGTCCCAATTGCCCAAACAGGTTCATAAGCTATAACAAACTCTTTAGAAGATACCCCCCTTAATCCCTCTTTAACCTGCTTTTCTATTATCTCTTTCGTCTTTCCAGATTCCCTATCATCCAAAGTTTCGCCAACACAAAGAATAGGAATGAGCCTATTCTCCAAAGCAGAAATTATTTTTTTATTAATCAGCTCATCCGTTTCTCCAAAAATGTGTCTTCTCTCCGAATGTCCTAATATAACGTAAGAACAACCGACATCTTTCAGCATCAACGGAGAAATCTCACCTGTAAAAGCCCCTTCAAGCTCATAAAACATATTTTGAGCACCTAAATCTATATTGCTATCCTTTAGCTCCTGTGAAACGGAATAAAGAGCTGTAAAAGGCGGACACACCAAAATATCTCTATCGGTAACGTCAGAAACTAAATTTTTCAATTCCCTTACAAGTTCTACCGCTTCTCTCACAGTTTTATGCATTTTCCAGTTACCAGCTATCAAAAGCCTTCTCACCACTTCCTCCACACTTAAGAAGCTTTAACCAATTCATACTTGGGTTTACCGGTTTTGACAACTTCGGCGTCAATTATAACCTTTTTAACATCTTTTCTGTGGGGAACTTCGAACATAACATCGGTCATTATTTTTTCCATTATAGCTCTTAAACCTCTCGCTCCCGTCTTTCTCCTTATAGCTTCTCTTGCTATTTCTCTCAAAGCATCTTCAGTAAATTCTAATTCAACGCCTTCAAGTTCAAGCAATTTTTTATACTGTTTAACTAAAGCGTTACGAGGCTCCACCAAAACTCTAACTAAATCTTCCTCTTTCAACTCGCTGAGAGTTGCAACCACAGGAAGTCTTCCTATAAGCTCAGGAATAAGTCCAAACTTCACCAAATCTTCAGGTTCAACGTATTTAAGGAGCTCATCTCTTTCCATCTTCTTTTTATCAACGTCAGCAGTAAATCCCATTGCTCCTTTACCTATACGACGCGCAATAATATCTTCAAGTCCTACAAAAGCACCGCCACAAATGAAAAGAATGTTTGAAGTATCTATTTGGATATACTGCTGCTGGGGATGTTTTCTTCCTCCCTGCGGTGGAACGTTTGCAACAGTCCCCTCAAGTATTTTAAGAAGTGCCTGCTGAACACCTTCACCGGAAACGTCACGGGTAATTGAAGGATTTTCGCTTTTTCTTGAAATTTTATCTATTTCATCTATGTAGATTATCCCCTTTTCAGCCCTTTCAATATCGTAATCAGCAGCCTGAATAAGCCTTAACAGTATATTCTCCACATCCTCGCCAACGTATCCAGCTTCTGTTAAAGTTGTAGCATCGGCAATAGCAAACGGAACATCAAGGAGTTTTGCCAAAGAACGAGCAAGCAGCGTTTTTCCCGACCCTGTAGGACCTATAAGCAGAATGTTGCTCTTTTCAATCTCTACATCATCAACAGCACCACCAGAAGCTATCCTTTTATAGTGATTATAAACGGCTACAGAAAGGACTTTTTTAGCCTCTTCCTGTCCTATAACGTATTGGTCAAGAAACTCTTTTATTTCCTTAGGAGTAGGCAATTTATCAATGCTGAAATCAGTTGACTTTTTCTCCTCTTTCTGATGAATCATACGGTAACACTCATCTACACAGTAATTGCATATAGCAACCCCTCCGGGACCAGTTATTAATGCTTCCACTTTTGTCTGGTCTCTTCCACAAAAAGAACACCTTCTAACAGGAACTTTTGTTTCAAACATACTACACTCCTTAGATAAAAATTTTACAGTAACTGTTCAACTTTAACTTTCATAGGAAGTAAAACATCCAAAACTTCTTCTTTCAAATTTGTAGAACAAATTATTAACATTTGATGCTTAGATATACAAGAGACTTGAAAGAATCCATCGAAACGGTGCTTTAAAACTTCCCTCAGTATAGTATCTGTAGTATACAGTTCGGTAGATATAAAAAATATCGAAAGCTTCTTGCCATCAACTTTTCCGTAAGAAAAACAGGAAATAATCTTTTCTCTTCTGTAAGCATCCAAAACAGCTGACTCTTCTATCAACTTTTTCGTCCTTGCAGGTCTCCTAATGGCTGGAAATAATTCTTCAGCCACGTTAACCAATTTAGGGTCAAGAGGTTCTTGCTTTAAAAGTTCTAAAGCTTCTTCTGTTGAAAGAGGCTTACGGTAAGGTCTTTCTGAAGTAAGAGCATCGAAAACATCTGCCACAGCTATTATTCTGGACAGAAAAGGAATCTCCTCTTTTTTCAAACCTTCAGGATATCCAGAACCATCCCATCTTTCGTGGTGATACTTAGCTATCTTTGCAACTTCTTCAAAATCTCTAATGTTAGCAAGCAACTTGTAAGTTATTTCTGGATGCAACTTTATAATTTCTATCTCCTCTGGAGTCAACGGACCAGGCTTAAGGAGAACTTTATCAGGAATAACTATCTTACCTATATCGTGCAACAAAGCAGCTTTAAACAGCGTTTCCAAACTTTTACTATCTAAACCAACTTTTTTTCCCAATTTAACAGAATAATAAGCAACGTTTTCAGAATGTCCTCTGGTATAAGGGTCTCTTAACTCAACAGTTTTAATCAAAAGCTCTAAAAGCTCCTCTTGCCTTCTTTTTTCTTCAACAAGTCGCTTATAACTTAACACTGAAGGTAAAAGCACCTTTTCTAACGTAGGAATCAGGAACTTTTCCTCCAAAAATCCCAAATCACCTGCTAAACCCACTCTTACATCACCTATCTTAAAAGAAATCTCTTTTTCTCCGCTCTCCTTTAAAGGAAACTTTAGACTCTCTCCTTCACAATCAACAAAAGAAAGGTTCAAATCCAGAGATGAAAACAGTTTAGTTATAAATGTAATCAAATCTTTACTGTTACGAATATTACAGCAAAACTTTTGCGAAAACTGCTCTACATAGAGCATTTTCATAAATACGTTAGCAATCAATCCCATCAAAGAAGAAGAAAGCAAAATAAACCAAAAAGAAAAAAGGAAGAAAATCCTTTCTCTATAAGGGAAAAAAGACCACACATCAATAGCCATTAAAGCAGACATAAGCACATAAACACCAAACAACCACTTCTTCCAACCGTAAAAAGTTATGTAAAGCAAGCTTAAAGTTGCAAAATATAATTCGGTTACAAAAACGATATGTGTTCTCAAAAAAACGTTAATAAAAGAAGCAACAACAGGAGCTGCAAAAATCCACGGAGCAAACTTATGAGAATTTCGATGAAAAATAAGGTGAGAAACAACCAGTTGAATGGTTCCGGGAATAGAATAAAAAACAAACAACTCCTTTAAAGCTCCACGAGTTGACATGCATCCTGAGAAATGAGTTAAAATAACTTCAAGGAAAAAGGTCACAGCAAGTAGAATAGCAACTGCAAGGTTAAGAATGGCAAAAAGTTTATTTTTATTTTCAGGCAGCAGTAGATTTGATAAGTCTAACCTCTCCATTTACTTCACCTCAGCAGAAATTTTATCAAAACGCAACAAAGAATATAACAAAAAAATTATTAAAATATCATCCAGCATTCGGGAGGTTTAAATGACAAAAGTCAAAATCTGCGGGATAACAAATTTAGACGATGCTTTATTCAGCATCAACAGCGGAGCAGACATTTTGGGATTCATAATGTATTCTAAAAGCAAAAGATACATAAAACCTATAGATGTGAGGCATATAACTTCTCAGTTGCCCCCCTTTGTTTCAAAGGTCGGAGTCTTTGTCAACGAAGACCCGCGAAACGTTTTGGAAATACTCAGCTACGCACATTTAGACTACGCCCAACTTCACGGAGATGAAACTCCCGAAGATTGTGAATACATAGGAGCCGAAAGGGTCATAAAAGTATTCCGGTTTAAAAGCATAGAGGAAATTAACCTCATCGAAAACTATATAGGAAAAGTAAAAGCTATCCTCCTTGATACATACTCCAGCAGAGTTTACGGCGGAACAGGAGAACCGTTTGACTGGAACATAGCAAAAGCCGTTAAAGAGAAATATCCGGAAATACCAATAATACTGTCGGGAGGGTTGACCCCTGAAAACGTAAAAGAAGCAATTTCAACGGTTAATCCATACTGCGTGGATGTAAGCAGTGGAGTCGAAAAAATCCCCGGCAAAAAAGACCCGCAGAAAGTAAAACAGTTTATAAAAGTTGCAAAGTGTGGCTAACTTGCGAAAGGAAATTTAGGCTTTAAGTTTAAAAGCACAGAACAATATTAAAAGGAGATACCATGGGAACAAAAGCACAAGAACTGGTAGGAGAACACAGGGAAAAGATTATTGAACTACTTAATAAAGCCCTCTGCGATGAATGGCTTGCATACTACCAATACTGGATTGGTTCAAAAGTGGTAAAAGGTCCTATGAAAGCCTCTGTTGCAGCAGAATTAGTTCAGCACGCCGGTGATGAACTCAGACACGCTGACATGTTGGTTATGAGGATATTGGAATTAGGTGGAACGCCCGTTTTGACTCCCCAAAAATGGTTTGAACTAACAAACTGTGGATACGACGCCCCAGAAAATCCTTTTGTTAAAGAGTTATTAATTCAAAATATCAAAGGAGAACAATGTGCCATAGACACTTACAACAAAATAATGAATTTTTGCAAAGACATAGACCCAGTCACTTACAACTTAGCTCTGCAGATAATGACCGACGAAATGGAACACGAAGAAGATTTACAGGGATTACTTGAAGATTTAGAAAACTTAAAATTCTTGAGGTAGGGAAAATCCCCTACCTCTTTTAATAAGGAAGTTTCTCCCAATCAACGTTTTCCTTTATCCAATTAACGTATAGCGGAATTCCTTCTTCTATCTGAATGTTCGGTTTCCAGCCTAAAATCTTCTCAGTTTCAGTTAAATCAGCCTCTGTATAGTTTTGGTAAAAGTCGTAAGGATTATCAAAATATTCAACGTCCACTTCAACACCTAAAGTTTTCTTTATAACGTCAACAACCTCATTAAAACTTCTTGCCCTTCCAGTTCCCACGTTAACTATTCCGCTTTTCTCAGATTCAAAAGCCTTTATGTTTGCCTCAACGCAATCAGCAACGTAAACGAAATCCCTCTTTTGTTCACCCCACTTAAATAAGCGCGGTTTTTTACCTTTTAGTATTTGAACTGTAAGCTGAAGCACCATACTTGCCATCTTACCCTTGTGCGTTTCTCCCGGACCGTAAACGTTAAAATATCTAAGACCTACAACTTTCGCGTTAGGATACTCTTTCAAGAATTTCAAAGTCAGCATATCCATAGCATACTTTGAAAAACCATAAACGTTTTCAGGACTTAAATTGCCGTGAACTTTCATAGGAGGCGGAGTATTACCGTAAACAGCAGCAGAGGAAGCATAAATTATGGAAGTTCCGTTCATTGCAAGATTGAGAAAATATTTAAACGATTCATAGTTCACTTCCATAACTTTTTTCTGGTCAGTTTCCGTGGTATTTGCATTTGCAGCCTGGTGAAAAACAACATCAAAGTTGTAATCTTCAAGAGACTCAAGCAGTTCCCAATCGGTAAGAGAACCTGTAATTACCTCTCCATCAAATCCTATTAGATTCTTAAAATAACCAGAAGAAAAATCATCCAAAACGAAAATCTCCCAGTCGGGAAACCTTTTAGATAGCTCCTTTACTAAATTACTTCCGATAAATCCTGCTCCGCCAGTCACTAAAACTCTCATTCTCCTACTTCTCCCTTAACGTGGGTTTCATATCCCCTTGATTTAAAAAATTCAGCAAGAGCGTAAGCGTATTTCTTGGCAAGGCTCCACTTATGAAACTCAGCGTAAGTTGAAGATTCAACTAACTCATCTCCTTCAAATCTGACAACTGAAACACCCCAATTAAACTGTTTCATAGACTCATCTTTATAAACTCTCTGGACGAAAATATCACAAACATTTCCCGCTTCGCCTAAAATCCCCGACAACTCTTCCGGACTCTTTCCCAAAGCATCAGCCATAAGTTCTCTAAAAAATTCATCTCCACCAGACATGACAGCCTCCTATTTTTCCACTATGCTTTCTTTCACTTTCATCCCAAAATGTCTTCCCGGCTCCTCAGTATAGGCTAAAACTTCATCACCTTCTTTAAGCTCAACTACAGAAATAGGAGTGCCATCAGGTTTTGTAAGCCTTATAGTCTCAGCATTCTGGAGAATGGCAGAAATCCTTTTCCCTTCTTTAGTTTCAGCTTCTATCAAAAGCATTGGTCTTCTTTCTATCTTTGCCCTCCCAACGTAAGCAACTCTACCTTCACCTTTGTAGTTATAAATCATTACCTCATCACCGCTTTCAATCTCCGCCAAATATTTTGTTTTTCCACCCGGCAGTCTAACATACATATGAACAGCACCGGCGTTTACTCTAAAAGGTCTTGCCGCAACGTAAGGGTTAGATTCCGTTTCAGCGTGAACCAGAAACATACCGGCAGAAGAATTACCAACTAAAGCTCCTTCACCTCTCACCATATTGGAACAGGTATCTATACAAACCCTATCGCACATTCCAATAGGCTTAACGCGTTTTATCGTTGCAGTTTCAAGCTTCACGTTTTCTCCCTGAAGGTTTATAGCCTGCCCTGCGGCTTTTATCTCGTTAACATCCTCCGTATCAAGAACAACACCCTTAACACCTTTTTCCAAAATTGTTATTGCCGTTTCCGCCTCTTCTGCATTCCTAACCCACGCGTAAACGTTATCACCTTGAGCTAATAAGTTTTCAAGAGGAATAATCGTCCAATCAGTAGTTTTAACTATAACGTTTTTTCCAGCCTTTAAAAGAGATGCTGCCTTTTCCTCATCTTCCTTACCCTTTATTTCAACAATAACAAAATCCTCTCCCAACCTAAAATCACCATCTGGTGCTATTGTCTTAACTCTGGCAAGCTGCTTAACTTTCTTACTTTCAGGTTTATCAAGAAGCAAAGCGAAAACGCCAGATTCAAGAGCAGAAGTAACAACCTTCTTATTAGACGGGTCTTTCACGTAAACGATAAGCTGCTTTTTCATCAATCCCTCCTAATACTTTCTTTCACCAAATATTGCGCTTCCTATCCTGACTATTGTAGCACCTTCCTCTATAGCCACTTCAAAATCGTGAGACATTCCCATAGAAAGTTCCGGCAACTGTATGCCAAATTTTTGCTCTAATCTATCCCTTATGTTTCTCAATTGAACGAAATATGGACGCACCTTTTCCAAATCCTCAAAATAAGGGGGAACAGTCATTAAACCTCTTAACTTCAAAGTATCTTTAGATAAAACATACTCAACCAAATAATCTACATCTTCAGGCAAACAACCGTGTTTAGTTTCCTCAGGAGAAAGTTTTACTTCTACCAATACCGGCATTACTTTACCTTTCTTAGACAATCTTTTATCAAGTTCGTCAACTAAAGATTTCCTATCTACCGTTTCTATGCAGTGAAAAAGGTCAACCGCATATTTCACCTTGTTGGTTTGAAGATGCCCTATCAAATGCCACTCTATTGGAAGAGAAGAGAGAACGGGGATTTTATCTCTTGCTTCTTGAACTCTATTTTCACCAAAAAGCTCTATACCAGCCTCAAAAGCCTCTTTTATCTCTTCCGGCGTTCTCGTTTTAGAAGCTGCCAGCAGTTTTACAGAAGAAGACTCTCTTCCGGCGCGTTCACAGGCTTTTTCTATTCTTTCACGAACGAGCAAAACATTCTCCCTAATCCCCATTTTCTATCCTCTCATAAACTTCATCAGCAAAAAACCATAAATCATCGCTCAAATCTGAATCGGAATACTTCAAAAAGTTATCGTAACTATTGTATTTACCAGACTTATACAAATGATAGCTCATCGAAACAAAACCTTCCTTTTCATACCCATTTATAGCAGGGTTAAACCTATAAATTTCTATCTCAACAAACTTATTGACACCATTATCAAAACAGGATTTTGCAAGTTTAAGCCAAAAATCAAAGTTAGACTTTTTCAGTATTAAACGAGTCTTTCTACCAGTGATAGGTTTCCCGTTATTCATGAAAAACTTATGCTTTAATCTTATTATAATACCCTTACCCGAATTAGTATCTATTAGCGAAACATCTTCATCCGATAATGGCATAGTTTTTACGTAATAACCTAATCTCTCTGCTATTGGAGAAGAAAACTTAGCACTGTTGTAAATATCTATTAAACGATTAAGTGCAGAAATAACTTTTTCTTCATTAAAAAAATTCTGTTCATCGTTAGTTCTTTCAAAAATCCAGAAATTACCGTTATACATAACACTGTTACCGTCAAATAGTAAAGGTGTCCCCGGCTTAAGATTTAAACTACCATAATCAGAAGTAAGAGTAACAGGAGAAGTTAAAACAACGATATCAAACACTCTCTTTTCCAAAACTCCTGAGTCTTTACTTACTTTTACACCTTCACCTTTGAAAGTTCCTACAACAAAATCCCCCTCTTCTCCTGCTACAACAATCACAGACCCAGCAGGCAAATAAATTGTTCCGCTATCTGAATCTGCATTAACACCATCTGCAATACGGAAAATTTTTAAAGCTATCCTCCCCGTTTTTATGAACAAAGGTTGCGAATAATCTGTAAAGTCAAGATTTACCCATCCTCTTTCACCCTTTGCCCAAAAGCCAAATTTAGCAAAAATAGGCTGAGAATACCCTTCACTCAAAGTCCCAACAATTTCCTTTCCATCTGGAAGCATCCTTAAAGAAGTAGCATCCGTCAAAACGGTAAACTCCTGAGAAATAGCAGAAAGAGGAAGTAATAAAAGAAACAGTTGTGTTAAAAGTTTCATTTCTTCTCCTTTAAAACAAACATCAAAGCTTCTGCTTCTGCTATCTTCTTCCCGTCAGAAACTCTGACCATTTCAGCCCTGGTAACTTTAAAGCGTTTTCTGTCTTCTTTAACTTCAGCAAAAACTTCCACTTCCTCACCTGCAAGTAAAGGAGCGTGATACTTAACAGTCAGTTTACCCGTTAAGAAACGCTCCTCATAGGTTTGAAGGTAAGCCATAGCTTCATCGAGTATAAGCGCGATTATTCCGCCATGAATAACGTTTTCATAACCCTGATAGTAGTGAGAAAGGGAAAACTTGGCATAAACCCTATCTTCCAATTTTTGAAAAGAAAGGTGCATACCTTTCGGATTATCCTTGCCGCAAACAAAACAGAAATTATCCCTTACAAGCTCCTTTTTCATTGTATGCTACTTTTCCTCTTCCTCTGTGATTTCAACAGAAATGTGAAGTTCTGAAAGTTGTTCAGGTCTGACGGTATCGGGAGCGCCCGTAAGCAGGCACTGTCCTCTTTGAGTTTTAGGAAAGGCTATAACATCCCTAATGGATTCCTCCCCTCTCATAATGGCACAGAGTCTATCAAGTCCAAACGCCATACCGCCGTGAGGAGGAGCACCGTATTTTAAGGCATCAAGTAAAAACCCAAACCTTTCTTTTGCTTCCTCTTCAGACAGCCCTATCACTTTAAATACTTTCTCCTGAATATCTTCTCTATGAATACGAATACTTCCACCACCTATCTCAACGCCGTTGAGAACCATATCGTAAGCTCTCGCCCTTACTTCTGCCGGATTGTCAAGTAACTTTTCAATGTCCTCCTCTTTCGGACTGGTAAATGGGTGGTGAAGGGCTTCCCATCTATTTTCATCTTCGTTCCACTCAAACATCGGAAAATCCACCACCCACAAAACATCCACTCTACTTTCATCAATAAGTCCTGCCATCTTTCCAAGCTTTAGTCTCAAGTTAGAAAGAGCAGCGTTTACAACGTCCTTTTTATCGGCAACGAAAAAGAGAATATCTCCCACTTCCGCTTCAAGCTTTTCAAGAATCTTGTTCATTTCGCCTTCTGTAAAGAACTTAACGATGGGCGACTGCAACCCCTCCGGTAAAACCTTTATCCATGCAAGACCTTTAGCACCGTAAACGCCGACAAACTTCGTTAAATCATCTATCTCCTTCCTTGAAAGCTTGGCTCCGCCTTTAAAGTTAATTGCTTTAACTATTCCACCGTTTTCGGCAACGGTTCTGAAAACCTTAAAGTTACAGTTAGCAGCAATGTCTGTAATATCTTTCAGTTCAAGACCAAAGCGGGTGTCCGGTCTGTCTGTTCCGAACCTATCCATCGCCTCATCGTAGCTCATAACGGGAATCTCACCTATCTCAATGCCCAAAAGCTCTTTATATAGCTTTCTCAAAAGCTTTTCCGCAACGTTCATAACGTCTCTTTCTTTAACAAAGGACATCTCAAAGTCTATCTGCGTAAACTCCGGCTGTCTGTCAGCCCTTAAATCTTCATCCCTAAAGCATCTTGCTATCTGGTAATACCTGTCAATACCGGCAACCATCAATATCTGTTTAAAAAGCTGCGGTGACTGGGGTAGAGCGTAGAACTTGCCCGGATAGATTCTGCTCGGAACTAAAAAGTCTCTCGCTCCTTCAGGGGTGCTCTTTGTAAGGTAAGGAGTTTCAACTTCTATGAAACCTTCTTCGTTAAACACTTGTCTTGTTAACTGGTAAAGCTTGTGGCGAAAGATAATATTCTCCGCCATTCTTTTTCTTCTTAAGTCAAGGAAACGATAACGGAGGCGAACGTCCTCTCCTACCTTTATTTCATCCTCTATTGGGAAAGGCAGCGGAAGGGATTTGTTCAAAATTAAAAGCTTTTCAACGTATATCTCAACTTCTCCGGTTTTAAGCTTTGGATTTTCCGTTCCTGGCGGTCTTTTCCTTACTTCTCCCTCTACGGCTATTACAAACTCGTGCCTTAGCTTTTTAGCTTTTTCTACAAGCTCTTCACTTATCTCGGGCGAAAATACAACCTGAACTTTACCGGTTCTATCCCTTAAGTCAACAAAAACAACGCCACCGTGGTCTCTGGTGCTATCAACCCAGCCGGCAACCTTTATCCTTTTTCCCAAATAATCTCTATTAACTTCACCGCAGTAGCAGGTTCTTTCAAAATCTCCCAAATGCTCAAGCATTCCTTCTACCCCTTGTCAGTTTTTTTAGCCAAAAACTCTCCTGAATATGTAGTCAACGTTTTTGGTATGGTAAGAAAGGTCAAAAATATCTTCAATCTCTTCGTCAGAAAGCACCTTTTTAACTCTTTCGTCTTTCTTAAGAAGCTCTTTAAAGTCAGCCCCTTCATTCCAAACTTTCATTGCGTTTTCCTGAACGATTGCGTAAGCGTCCTCCCTTGAAAGTCCGCCCTTTTCTATGAGAGTGAGAAGAACTCTTTGAGAGAAAACAAGTCCCCTTAGCAAGTTCAGGTTCTTCTTCATATTCTCAGGATAAACAACTAAATTCTCCATAAGGTCTGCAAACTTTTGAAGCATATAGTCTAAAGCTATGCAGGCATCGGGAAAAATTGTTCTTTCTGTGGAAGAGTGGGAAATGTCCCTTTCGTGCCAGAGGGGAACGTTTTCCATCCCAACGATTGAAGCGCTCCTAACAACTCTTGCAAGCCCGCAGAGCCTCTCTGAGAGTATCGGGTTCCTTTTATGGGGCATTGCAGAGGAGCCTTTTTGACCTTTTCTGAAAGGTTCTTCAACTTCTCTGACTTCAGTTCTCTGAAGGTGTCTGATTTCGGTAGCAAACTTTTCTATTGAGGAAGCTGTTAAAGCAAGGGCGTTTAGGAATTCGGCGTGTCTGTCCCTTTGAACAACTTGATTGGAAGCGTTTGCGTGTTTTATTCCGAGCCTTTTACAGGTAATTTCTTCTACCCTCGGGTCTATGTTTGCAAACGTTCCAACGGCGCCGGAAATCTTACCGACAGCCGCCCTTTCAACGGCAGCTTTCACTCTTTCGTAGTTTCTCCTCATCTCGTCATACCAGACGGCAAGCTTTAAACCGAAGGTAATCGGTTCTGCATGAACACCGTGGGTTCTACCTATCATAACGGTGTATTTATGTTCAAAAGCTCTCTTTTTTATAGCTTCCATAACCTTTTTTATATCTTTGAGTATGAGCTCGCCAGCCTGTTTTATCTGAAGGGCAAATGCGGTATCAAGCATGTCGGAAGAGGTCATGCCGAAGTGAAGGTATTTAGCCTCATCGCCGACAATCTCCTTTATGTAGGTAAGGAAAGCGATAACATCGTGGTTGGTTACAGATTCTATTTCGGCTATTCTTTTAGTATCAAATTCCTTTTCGCCTTCAAGGTAGGGCTTTAATTTCTCTTTCAGAGTCTTGACGGCTTCGGTGGGGATTTTTCCTATTTCAGACCAAGCTTCACACGCGGCAACTTCCACTTTCAGCCAGTTTCTCAGTTTATTCTGCTCATCCCAAATCTTTCCCATCTCAGGTAGAGTGTATCTGGGTATCATTTTTCCTCCTGAAACGATTTTGTGGGGGAAATTCTAAACAATTTTAGTTGTCTCCCTGCTTTTTCTCTTTTAGGATTTCTTCAAGCTCTTTGGCAGAGAAGAAGTATTCGGTGCCGCAGAAGTTGCACTTTATTGAAACGCCGCCTTCCTTTATCAGCTCTTTGATTTCTTCTTCCGGAAGCATCAAGATGCTGTTTTTAGCAATATCTTTGGAACACTTGCAGCGGAAGGAAAGCTCTTTTAAAGCTAAAAGTTGAGGTGAAAAGCCTTCAAAAATTAGTTCAACGATGTCTTCAGGTCTTTTGCCTTCTTTGAGGAGGGTGGTGATGGGGGGGATTTTTCTAACGTTCTCTTCTAACTTATCTATCGCCTTATCGGTAGCACCGGGCAGAGGCTGCGCCAAAAATCCCCCCGCCACCTCAACCTTTCCATCTTCATTTACCAAAACACCCAAAGAAACAGCAGAAGGTATCTGCTCAGACTTTAAAAGGTAATACGCAATATCTTCCGCTATTTCGCCGGAAATCAAGGGAACAGAACTTTCGTAAGGCTTCCCAAAACCAAAATCTTTTATAACGGTCAACGTTCCTTTTCCAACCGCTTTAGCTATATCAAATTTCTTTCTACCATCAGCCTCTTTCACGAAAGTCTCAACGTTCGGATTTCCCACAAATCCTCTAACTTCACCTTTAGCGTTCGCTTCGGCAACCACAAGCCCGATAGGTCCATCGCCTTCTATCCTTAAAAGAAGCCTCTGGTCAGTTCCATGCTTTAAAAGAGAAGTAAGAAGCAATGCCCCCGTTAAAGCTCTTCCCAAAACAGCAGCAGCAATTGGAGATAGCCTATGCTTTAACCTTGCAACTTCACACAAATTGGTAGTTCTCACAACAAACGCCCTCAAGGCATCCTCTTTAGTAACAGCTATAACGCCGTAATCCCTATCTTTAAAGTAATTTTCCAGGTCATTTTTAACCTGCTGGTCTAAATCTTTTAATAGCTTTTTCCTTTCCATCGTTTTCTCCTTCCATTTAAAGAATTCCCTTTTC
>JAMOPR010000042.1 GCA_027064485.1 Desulfurobacteriaceae bacterium
CGTCCAAAACTATCATTAGTTTGTGGCTGGAAGATGTGAGTATCAGAACGAAGTAATTACGAAAGTCGATGGAGATGCATTTGGATTTTAGGTTTTCTATGTCAGAAAAATCTTTCATTAAGTTTTCCAAGTTTTCTTTGGTGGCGACAGAAGAATTAACTTTGACTTTGTCGTCAACGATGACAATTTTTATTGCATCTGCGGAGAAGTAATGTTTACATAGCTTTAAGAGTTCTCCTTCCTTTGGTTTTTCTTCAAACTCCACCGTTATTTGATTCTCTTCGTCGTTTTCGTCGGTAACCTGGAGCATGGAAAGCAGTTCAAATTGGTTTATTTCCGTGTTTTCCTGAATTGTTCCATTTAGAGGGTGGAGTTCTATATCTTCAATTTCTTTGGATATTTCCAGCATTTTTCTGACAGCTTCCGTTCCCTCAAGCAGGCTTCCTTCGTATTCTAATTCTGCAAATATTATCTTCCCTCCTTTAACGGCTATTGCTCCTTTTCCATCGTTAGTTGTAAAGTCTAAAAACCACTTGCTTCTTGCTCCTAAAAGGTTGGTAAGTATTTCTTCAAATGTCATTTTTTCTCCCTGGAAAGGAATTCGTCAAACTTTTGGCTTACTTTGTAAAACCAAGCGATAAGTTTTTTTAATATTCTATCTGTAGAGTAGCTCCCGGCTAACTCGGGGTCAAATATGTAGATGAGGAAGATATCTTTTTTCTTGCTGAATCCCCTTACAATGAAGGTAACTTCCTTTGTGCTCATTTGGTAGATAAGCGTTCTCGGAGTTTCAAATCCGCCTACTTTTAAGCCCGGAGAAGCTTTTTCGTGGAATTTTGTGGCTGTTTGGAAGAGTTTAATAGCGTAAGGGTATACACGTTCAACGTTGTAGTTGTCGTTTTTCTTTTTTGAGAAGATTTTCAATCCATCGGCGGTGAATACTGCGGTAGAAATCCAGCCTGAAGTTTCAATTTCTTCTGAAGCTAATTCTAAGAATTCCCTTATGTTTTTGGGGGGTTCTTTTTTCCTCTTCCTTAGAAAAAACATTATCTTCTCCAAAAAGGGGAAATTGCCCAATTATTTTATAAAAAAATTGGCATTTAAATCTTCAAAATCGTTATTAGAATTGGTAAGATATGGGCAAAATATTTTTTAATGTAAATCTAAAAATACGTTTAAAGAGGTAGAGATGAAAGTTGCAGTTTTCGGTTTTGGAAGTCTTAACTACTACCTTCATAAGTTGGATGTTCCCCAAAGGTTGGGGGGAGAACCTCCCTACGGCGGCTCAGCAATGGCGTTGGAGTTTGCCAGAGCCGGTTATGATACGGTTTTAGCAGACCCTCATCTTGATAAGGTTCCAAGTGAAATTATCAAAAAGTTGGAAGATGCGGGCGTTAAGCTTACCGAAGATGATATAGAGGCTGCGGAGAACGCGGATGTAGCCATTTTGTTTACGCCCTTTAGAGCTGGTATTACGTTTAAAGTAGCGGAAACGATTCTGCCGCACCTTGCTGAAAACGGCGTTATATGCACTACGTGCACCATGTCTATACTTGTTCTTAATTCCTATCTTCAGAATGCGGTTTTGATGGAGGGAAGGGAGGATGTTGGATTTTCCACTATGCATCCTGCTGCGATACCGGGAACTCCCCAACATAAACACTATTTGATAGCCACAAATGAGTTACTCAAAAGACCTATAGTTTCTAATGAACAGATAGAGAGACTTAAAAAGTTAGCAGAGGATGCTGGAAAGAAAACTTATCTGCTGCCGGCTGAGCTGGTTTCTCCTGTAGGTGATATGGGAATTGTGACAACGGCGATAGCTTTTGCCGGTGCTATAGAGTATTATAGGGTGGCAAGGGATGTTCTTAAAACGAGACGTCCTATGACGGAATTTCAGGTGGCTCAGTCCCTTCAAGTAATTGCCAGTTTAGTGGCAAAATACGGATTGGGTGGTTTGATTAAACTATTGAACGTTGATGCAATGAAGGATTCCTTAAAATCCATGATTTTGGATGAGAACATTCAGAAAACTACTCTTAGCGCTTCTGAAATATTAGAAAAACTTCCAGAAATTGCTCCTGAGCTTTTGGAAGAAGCGAAATCCTTTTCTCCGAAAGAGCCTTCTCACCCTTCTGCTCCTTCTCCTATGCTTATAAATTATATGGAGGAGCTGGTTGGAGACGAGGTTTTGAAAGGTATACTAAGGGAAACGTGGAAACAATTTTATAGCGATGTGTCGGAAAGGGAAGAAAGTTAATTGGGAGGATAAGTTATGGCTAGCAAAAGGGAACAGCTGGAAGCTATACTTTCAGACCTTGCAGATGCTCTTGGCTCTGACCTTTACGGTTCTCTTATAGCGACGCCGGATGGACAGGTTGTGGTGTCTACAGTTCTCAAAAGTTCTCTTAACGACCAGAAGTTGGCAGCTATGGCTGCAGCTGTAGTGGGAACGTCAGAAAGGCTTGCGAAGTTGATAGAGGCGGGGGATTTTCAAGATGCATTGGTGAGGTGTAGTAATGAAAACATCTTGGCTAAAAAGGCGGGAAGGAGAGCTATTTTGGTATGCGTAGTGAAGTCTGATGCTAATATAGGTCTTCTCAATATAGAGGTAGAAGATGCAATAGAAAGGATTATATCTATTTTAGGTTCCTAATGCAGGTAGAGATAACCTCTACCATACACGTTAGTAACTATTGCTGTCTGCCGGTGAAGTGTCAATTTTGTGGGTTCGCTGCAGGCACTTCACCAGAAGGGTATTTCCAAAACTTTTCGCGGCTTTCCGAAGATGTAAAAAAGGCTGCTGTGTCTATTGAAAAGAGTGGAATAAGAAGGGTCAGCCTGTCGGCGGGCTACGGAAATTTTCCGTTAGTTCTTAAAGCTTTGGAAACTGTCAAGGAATACACTAACCTAAAAGTTCTAATTAACGTAGGTGGAGATTTAAATAAACAGAGGATTAAAACCTTAAAATCTGCCGGCGTAGATACAATCTGTTGCAACTTAGAAACTGTCAATAAGGAGCTGTTCCGAAAATTAAAACCTTCAGATTCTTTTGAGCAGCGTCTAAAGGTGTGTTTCTGGATTAAGGAAGAAGGAATAGAACTATCTTCTGGGATTCTATTAGGTATAGGTGAAACGGAAAAAGATAGAGAAGAACATATAAAGCTTTTAAAAAAGGTAGAAGCAGAAGAGATACCTCTCATGAGATTCCAGCCATACAAGGGAACACCCCTTGAGAACAAACAACCACCTTCTATATCAACACTGATTAGTCTCATTGAGAAAGTAAAAGTTGAGATTAACCCTAAACGAATTACAATTCCTTTCCCAACAATAGATTATCAGCATTTGGTGGAGGTTATCAAAGCAGGCGCTACAAATATTGCTACCGTTATACCTGAAGATTATCCTTTTATTGTAAAAGGGGTAGCGAAACCCGAAGTGGGGATATTAGAAAAAATCCTCCCCCTCCTCTCCTCCGCCAACATCAAAACAAACGTTAAAACGCGGGAAGCCGATGTTAAACTTTAGGAACGCTTACCTTGAATCCTTAACGGGCAACCGAAGAGGTGACAAACCTGAAGAAACGAAGGAAATCGTAGAACTGCTTAAAAAGGGCACGTTAGGCATAGCAACGAACAACGAGAAAAAATTTTTGATAGCCAAAAAAGTTGCTCAAAGCTTTGGAATAAAGAATGTCCAGCAGATAGCTATTCCAACGAACTGTTTTGACTTAACTCCCATTCCGGCTCTTTCAAAAGCAGTTGCCG
>JAMOPR010000043.1 GCA_027064485.1 Desulfurobacteriaceae bacterium
CCAACAGAGTTTATAGTCAACGTTCACGGAGAAAGCTACCACGTAAAGATTGCAGGTGTAGGACACAAGAAAGACGGCAAGAAACCTTACTTTATCAAAATTGACGGCAGGCTCGAAGAAGTAGTAGTTGAACCACTTGTTGAAGTAGTTCCAACCGGCGAAGAGGTTGAAATTAAAGGCGAACTTACAAGTTCTTCCAAGCGTCCAAGGGCAACGAAAGAAGGAGATGTAACATCTCCAATGCCTGCAAAGGTAGTTGACATAAAGGTAAAAGAAGGTGATAAAGTAAACGAAGGCGACGTCGTTGCCGTTGTAGAGGCGATGAAAATGCAGAACGAACTTCACGCTCCAATCAGCGGAACGGTTAAAGCAATCTACGTGCAAGTAGGTGACAACGTCAATCCAGATGAAGCGATAATGACCATAGAATAACTTGCAAAACAATGGAAAGACTCTATATTTATAGCTTGCGTCGGGGCGTGGCGTAGCCTGGTAGCGCGCTGGCATGGGGGGCCAGAGGTCGCCCGTTCAAGTCGGGTCGCCCCGACCATTCAAACATAAAAACAAAAGGTGGGATGTGAAAATTTTTCTCATTCTGCTAACTTTGTTACTCTCGCTACTACCCGCATTAGCCAACGAAACAGGCTGGTTAAGGTTCCAAAAAAACGGCACTATCTACTTTCGCCCCTTCATAACGCTAAAAACTAAAAGTAAGAACGTTAAAGTCTTCTTCTTTACGCCAGATGGAAAAGTTTATAAAGGAAGAAAACTAAAACACTCCCTAATTGTTACTCCTTCAAAAAAGTTCCAGGATAACTCCATCGAAGTTATCTATACCGTGGTAAAGCTTTCTCCACCGTTTTCACTGGAAATTATCAAAGAAGGAAAAATCAACCAGAGCAACGTAAAGGAGCGTTAATGGTTTCAAAAACCTGGAGCTTCACCACTTTAGGAGTTGAAGCCGTTAAAGTCACCGTCGAAGTTGACGCAAGCAGAGGGCTTCCCGGCACAACCGTAGTAGGATTACCCGATTCTGCGGTAAAAGAAAGCAGAGAAAGAGTCCGTGCAGCAATAATAAATTCCGGCTATCCATACCCTACAAAAAGAATTGTCGTCAACCTTGCACCGGCAGATTTAAAGAAGGAAGGAACGCTATACGACCTTCCCATAGCCCTTGCAATCCTCGCAAGTTCCGGAATCTTGTCTCAGGAAAAACTAAACGAATATGTAATAGCAGGTGAATTAGGCTTAAAGGGAGAAATAAACAAAGTTAAAGGTATTTTACCTGCTGCTATATTGGCAAAAAAGGAAAGACTTAAAGGACTTATCGTTCCACCAGAAAACGTTGAAGAAGCTCTACTCATTGAAGGAATAGAAATCATTCCTGTAAGAAACTTAGTAGAAACAGTAGCCTTCCTGAACGGTGACATTGAAATACCACCGGCAAAGAAAAAGGAGTTATACAACCGCTTTTCTTTTGACGTTGATATGTCAGAAATTGTGGGACAGTATCAGGCTAAAAGGGCTTTAGAAATCGCTGCAGCAGGGCATCACAACGTATTTATGGTAGGTCCCCCAGGCTCCGGAAAAACAATGTTAGCAAGAAGACTCCCCACAATACTTCCACCAATGACAGAAGAAGAAATAATAGAAACGAGTAAAATATACAGTGTAGCAGGCTTAACGTCAGAAATCCCCGTTGTTTCAAGACCTTTCCGTTCTCCCCATTCTTCCAGTTCCGATGTCTCTCTCATTGGCGGAGGTAACTCTGTAAGACCAGGAGAAGTAAGTCTGGCACACAACGGCGTCTTGTTTTTAGACGAAATGGCAGAATTTAAACGTTCTGCATTAGAAGCCTTAAGACAACCATTAGAAGACGGGTTTGTTACAATATCAAGAGCTTCCGGCACTTACACTTTCCCTGCTCGCTTTTCACTAATTGGTGCTTCAAACCCCTGCCCGTGCGGATACTATGGCTTTCCCGATTCTGCCCATCAATGCACTTGCTCCCCCCATCAAATAAAGAAATACATGTCAAAAATCTCAGGTCCCATTATGGATAGGATAGATATCCACATATCCGTTCCGACAGTTAAACCAGAAGAATTAAAAGACAAAACTGGTGGAGAACCATCAGAAAAAATAAGAGAAAGAGTAATTAAAGCTCATGAAATTCAAAAGAAGCGTTTTCAAAATTCAAAAATCAAATTCAACAGCCAAATGGGAAGAAAAGAGATAAAACAATTCTGTAAACTAACGCAGGAAGCAGAAAACATGCTTCTCCAAGCTGTCAAATCTTTCGGACTCTCTGCAAGAAGCTTCAATAGAGTTTTGAAACTATCAAGAACAATAGCAGACCTCGACAGCTCCGATACAATAGAACTAAAACACATAGCCGAAGCTTTAAGTTATCGAGAAACCACAAATTAAAAATTTGCATAAATTTATTAATTCAAAAAGCACATTGGAGGAATCAGATGGAAGAAATCCTTAATCAATTTGTTCCTATAGTCATCGAACAAACAGGCAGAGGTGAAAGAGCCTACGATATCTATTCAAGACTTTTAAAAGACAGAATCATAATGCTCGGAACACCTATAGATGACCACATCGCCAACCTCATTGTAGCCCAGCTCCTATTTTTAGAAGCGGAAGACCCGGAAAAGGACATCTACCTTTACATAAACAGTCCCGGCGGAGTGGTAACTGCAGGACTTGCCATCTACGATACAATGCAATACATAAAGCCAGACGTTGTAACAATATGTATCGGACAGGCAGCCAGCATGGGAGCAGTCCTTTTAGCAGCAGGTGCAAAAGGCAAAAGGTTTGCCCTACCCCACGCCCGCATAATGATTCATCAACCGTTAGGCGGATTTCAAGGACAGGCAAAGGATATAGAAATTCACGCTAAAGAAATCTTAAGACTCAAAAAAATACTCAATGAAATACTTTCAAAACACACAGGACAATCTTTAAGGAAGATAGAAAAGGATACGGACAGAGACTTCTTTATGAGCGCTGAAGAAGCAAAAGAATACGGTTTAATAGATAAAGTCCTCACAAAAAGAGGAGAATAAATGGTAAAAGGCAGATTTCCCTTAGACAGAGTAGAGGAAGCAATAGAAGAAATTAAAAAAGGGAACATTGTCATAGTTGTTGATGACCCAAACAGAGAAAATGAAGGCGATTTGGTAATAGCCGCAGAAAAAGTAACGCCGGAAGCCATAAACTTCATGGCAAAGTTTGGAAGAGGATTAATCTGCCTTGCCCTACCAGAAGAAAGATGCGAAGAACTGGAATTCGAACCCATGACCTTAAAACCGACAGACCCTAAAGAAACAGCCTTTTGTGTTTCTGTTGATGCTCACCCAAAGTTTGGAACTACTACAGGTATCTCTGCACACGACAGAGCAACAACTATAAAAAGAGCAGTTTCACCGGACGCTAAACCTGAGGATTTTGTGAAGCCTGGTCACGTTTTTCCCTTGCGCGCAAGAAAGGGAGGCGTTCTCAAACGCTCAGGCCACACAGAAGCAGCTGTTGACCTTGCAAGGCTTGCAGGACTTTACCCGGCAGGCGTCATCTGCGAAATTATGGATGAAGACGGCACTATGATGCGCCTCCCTAAGTTAATAGATTATGCCCGCAAACACAATTTAAAAATCATCTCTATCGCTGACCTTATAGAATACAGGATGAAAAGCGAAAGCTTAGTAAAGAAAGAGGCAGAAGCCAATCTCCCAACACAATAC
>JAMOPR010000044.1 GCA_027064485.1 Desulfurobacteriaceae bacterium
ACACAAAAGAGATAGAAAAGGCTGTAAAAAAACATCCAGAGCAATGGTTTTGGTTCCACAACAGATGGAAAAATTCTCCCGAATTTAAAGAATTCTTAAAAACTCCCCCGTAAAGGGGGAGAAAAATTAAAACTCAAGGTTATAGAAAACTTCCATACCCTTAAATACAGCACCGCCATTCAGCATCTCTTCAATTCTTAAAAGCTGATTGTATTTGGCGTTACGCTCACTCCTTGCAGGTGCACCTGTTTTAATTTGACCACTGTTAACAGCAACAGCCAAATCTGCAATAAAGGTATCTTCCGTCTCTCCAGACCTGTGAGATATAACTGTCGTATAGTTTGCTTTTTTCGCCATCTCAATAGCATCAAGTGTCTCAGTCACCGTTCCAATTTGGTTAAGCTTTATAAGGATGGAATTAGCAAAACCTTCCTTGATTCCAATTCTCAAAAGGTCAACGTTTGTAACAAAAACGTCATCGCCCACAAGCTGAACTTTATCACCTAATGCTGCAGTTAAAAGTTTCCATCCTTCATAGTCATCCTCAGCCATACCATCTTCGATAGAGATAATCGGATACTTTTCTACGAGTTGTCTGTAAAAATCAACCAAACCTTCTCTATCAAACGTTTTTCCTTCACCTTCAAGCTCATAAACGCCGTCACCTTTATAAAATTCAGAAGAAGCAGCATCAAGAGCTATCATAACGTCTTCACCGGGAACATAACCAGCTTCCTCAATAGCCCTCAGAATAACCTGTATTGCTTCCTCGTTTGAAGAAAGGTTTGGTGCAAATCCGCCCTCATCTCCTACATTGGTAGAATGCCCCATTCTCTTCAACACTTTCTTAAGAGTATGGTAAACCTCCACTCCCATTCTTAAAGATTCAGAAAAACTTTCTCCCCCAACAGGCATAATCATAAATTCCTGCAAGTCAACGTTGTTATCCGCGTGAACACCTCCGTTAAGAATATTCATCATAGGAACTGGCAACTCTTTGGCATTAGTTCCGCCTATATATCTAAAAAGCGGCAATCCCAACTCCTCAGCAGAAGCTCTACAAACAGCCATAGAAACGCCCAAAATAGCGTTAGCCCCAAGGTTGCTCTTGTTATCAGTTCCGTCAAGCTCAAGCATAAGCCTATCAATGTTTGCCTGTTCCGTTGACTCAAGACCAACAAGTGCAGGAGCAATAACTTCATTCACGTTCTTAACAGCCTTCAAAACACCCTTTCCCGTATAACGCTTAGGGTCTTTGTCCCTCAACTCCAAAGCTTCCTTCTCACCTGTAGAAGCTCCACTTGGAACAGCAGCCCTTGCAACAACACCACTTTCAAGAGTTACTTCTACCTCAACTGTAGGGTTACCCCTTGAATCAAGAATTTCCCTTGCCCTTACATCAACTATCCTGGACATCTATACCTCCTTTACAAAGCTTTTTCAATTTATCACAAATCTTTTCCGTGTAATCCTCAATCTCAAAAATCCTCCCCTCTCCGCTTTCCTTACAGCTCACAACAATAAAAGGAAGTCCCTCAAGTTCCTCTAAAACCGGCTCTCCCCACTCTATCGCCTTTACCCTATCATCCTCTAAAATTTCTTCAAGCCCAACATCTTCAAATCCACTCTTAACTCTGTAAAGGTCAACGTGAACAAAGTTATCATACTCATGAACAACGTTAAACGACGGAGAAGAAACCTCATCTTCCGGTATTCCCAAAGCAGCAGCCATTCCTCTCACAAACTCCGTCTTTCCACAACCTAAATCACCTTTTAAAATCACAACTAATCCCGGAAAAGAAACTTTTCCCAAGAGTTTCCCCAACTTTCTTGTATCTTTAACAGTCCTGCACAAAAACTTACATCTACTCAATTCTCTGACCTACAAGGGCAACTTTCTTGATACCGCTCTTCCTTAAAACGTCCAAAAGAGCAAAAACATACCTATAAGGCGTATCCTTATCAGCCTTAATAAAAATCTCCTTATCTTTTGGAAGAACAGAAACAAGCTTTACTGGGTCAGTATAAACTTTTCCCCCAAAGTAAATTTTCCCCCATTTATCAATAACAACTTTTGCTATTCCGGTAGTGCTTTTAACAGCAGCTCCACCTTTCGGAACTTGAACCTTTACTTCCCCACCGGAAATAAACTCAGTCGTAACAGCAAGGAAAATAACAAGCATAAGAGATAAATCCAAAATAGGAGAAAGATTAATATCGGCAATAAGTGACTTCTTATTTTCTCTTAACTTCAATTTTTCTTCCTCATAAAATCTTCATGGGCTTTCTTCCACAGCGCAGCAACTTCCCTACACTCTTCAACAGTCGGAACAAGCGCAATTCTAAAAAATCCCTCTCCGCCTTCTCCGAAAAACTCACCCGGAGAAACAACTATACCGTAGTTAAGCAAGTGAACTGCATACTCCTCTCCAGAAACACCTTCAGGAAGCTTCACCCAAAAGTAAAAGGTAGCTTCAGGAATTTCAAACTCCAGTCCTAACTCTTTAAACAACTCAACAAAAATGTCCCTCTTACGGCGAAAAATCTCTCTCCTCTCTTCAACGTGCTTCTCATCCTCCCATGCAGCTTTTGCAGCCTGCTGAACAAAATCCTGAGACGCAACTCCAAAAGAAGAACGCCATTTTAAATAAGTAGAAACTATTTTTTCATCACCTGCAACAAAACCGGAACGGTAACCTGTCATACCGCTCCTCTTAGAAAGAGAATGAAAAACCACTGCCCCTTCTTTACCAACCTGAAGCAAAGATGGAGGTTTACTCTCAAAATAAATCTCCGTATAACACTCATCAGAGCAGAGAATAATCCCGTATTCTCGGCAAATACCGTAAATTTCTTCTAAATAAGCTAAAGGAGCCACAGCTCCCGTAGGATTGTGAGGATAGTTAATCCACACAATAGCTGTTTCTTCAAGCAAAGAAGAAGGCAGCTTATCAAGCCTTAACAAAAACTGCTCTTCATACTTCAACTTAACAGGAACAGTCTCTCCGCCGGCAAAAAGTGTCCCTCTTTCATAAACAGGATACGCCGGCGTTCCGTAAATCACTTTTCTCTTCTCAGAATCGGTATCTATAAAAACCAAAGGAAAGTGAAAAATCGCCTCTTTAGAACCAGAAGTTGGAATAACCTCACTCTCTGGATTCAGAGAAACACCAAACCTGCTCTCAAACCACCTTGCAATCGTTTCTCTCAAATCCTTTCTTCCTTTAACCGTAGGATACTGACTAACCTCAGGAACAGCATTTATAAGCGCCTCCCTGATAAAAGGAGGCGTTGGCTCTTTCGGGTCGCCAGTTCCAAAATCGTATATCTCCAATCCCTTCGCTTTCGCTTCCTCCTTAGCTCTATTTAACCTATCCTGCGGATAAGCCCTTAAAGAACGCACTCTCCTGTTCATGAAATCTCCTTAAAACGTAAATCCTGCTTCTGCAAAAGCACCTTTCATCTTAATATCAGAAGAAACATCACTTATATCATCAATCTTAAGTCTCTGATACCTGTATCCCATACCAACAAAAAGTCTCTTTACAGGATAAACTTTCAATTCTCCCGCTACATCGTAAAACTGACTTCCTGAATAACTCACCCAGTTACCTGAAAACTCTAAAGCAAGCTTTTCAATTGGTTTAACAGCCCCATCAAGGTGAATCATAGGAACTGGAATGGTTGCAGATTTTGATTCACTTAACTGCTTAGTGATATCTACAACCTTAACTTCTCCGT
>JAMOPR010000045.1 GCA_027064485.1 Desulfurobacteriaceae bacterium
GTTCTTTATAACTTCAAGCAACGGAGTTAAGCTCCCACCTAAAGCCTTTACAATTGCTTCTGCAGAAAATCCCACTATAGCCTTCTGCTTAAAATTGGAAACATCTGTTTTCGGAGCGTTCCTCCTCTCTTTAAAGTTTTCAATAGCCCTCTTAATTATCTCCTCAGCCACCTTCTCTTCGTTACCGGGTTCATACTCAAGCCTTTCAGCTCCCGGAACGCCAATGATGTTAGACACGGCAATGAGCTTGAACTTGTATTTATCTGCGTATTCTTTAAGGTTCGCAAGAGAACAGTTCATATCCATAACAAAGGCATCAACCGCACCTGTTGAAAGGAAGTATTCAATAGATATCCAGTTTGATGTTAAACCGGCAAAAACATCGTCACAGTTAAGCCTTGCCATCATTTCCTGTCCGGTTTCTATGGAACCAACAATCTTCAAACCTTTTGCTCCAGCTTCTTTAGCCATCTGCTGGAACTTAGGGTCTTTAGCTAATTTAACCAAAGCCATTCCTACAAAAGGCTCGTGACCGTTCGGGAGGATGTTTACGTAATCGGGGTCTAAAATTCCAAAGTCAACCTGACACTCGTGAGGTTCTGGAGTGCCGTAAAGGGCGTCCTGAATGATTTCAAGGGGAACTAAGCTACCAAAGAGTGAAGCCACACCATTTCTTAATGCAGCTAAAGCAAGGCTAACGTAGTCGCCGTCAATGTTTGTCATTGAACGGGCTACAGAATCAACCAATTCATTCATAGGACCTTTAGGCATAATACCCAATCTTCTGAAAACTTCTTTTCTGCTCTCCGGAGCCAACTTTTCTACAAACACCGAATATTCGTTCTGAGAAAGGCTTTCAAGAACTTTCTTAGCAACCTCTTCAGCCTTTTTCTCAAGCGGCAAAGAAGTATCAATCTCTAAAACCTCTGCCAAAAGGTCTATCTTTGAAGGGTCTTTAATTTCGTAAACAGTATTACCCTTAGCCGTTTCAAGAAGCGTCAAAGCTGCTTCTCTACAGTGGTAGGTATATGCTGCCAATCCCATGTTGGTTTTTATCAACATATTTCTCATCACTATTCCATGGGCATCTATTCCGCATACGCCCCTTGGAGTTTGAGGAGTTATACGGCAGGGACCCATTGAACATAGCTGACAGGATACTCCCTCTTTACAGAACTTACATCTAACTTTCTCCATAGCTTCAAATCTGTCTGCTACGTTTGAAAGTCCTGCTTCCTTTACTTTTTGATACATGTAGTTGACACTTTCGTGGAAAGAAGGCATTTTAACTTCTACTCCTTTGCCCTCTTCCTTTTTGAAAAATCCAAACATCTGCTCCTCCTCAATAAAGTTTCTTTGTTATTAAGATTATCAGGAGCAAAGCAAAGTTGCCTTGACTTAAATCAATACGGACACAATATTTGAAGTCCAAGGTATCAAAAACTGGAGGAAGTATGAAAATAGCAGTCCCCATTTTAGAAACAGAAGTAAACGGAAAAAAGTTAATTAACGCACACTTTGGCAGAACCAATCTCTTTGCCGTAGTTGATACAGAAAGCGGAAAAATCGAAGTAAAGGAAAACCCTACCCTTCAAATGGAAAGAGGTAAAGGCGTTTACATCGCAGAACTCTTTAAAAGAAACGGAGTAGAAGCCGTGCTGGTCAAAGAAGTAGGACCGGGGGCTTTTGACAAGCTCACCAGAATGGGAATCAGGATTTATCAAATCCCGGAAAACGTCAAGTTTCTGGACGAAGCAGTTGAAATGTTCAAAAAAGGAGAACTTAAACAGCTGTTAGAACCAAACGGTTAAGCTCAGAGGTTTTTATGAAGTGCCACAAGTGCAAAAATCCTCAATGCTACAGAGAAGGAAAAGTCTGCTACCCAGGTGAGTCGGTTAAAAATTTAAATGCAGAAGAAAAAAAACTGTTGAAAGTTGCCTGCGACATCGAAAGGGAATTTTACGGCAAGTTAACGAGAGTTGAGGAAATTATCGAATTCGCGAAGCGCATGGGATTAAAAAAAATCGGCATTGCCTTCTGCATAGGGCTTTTTGAAGAAGCCAAAATGGTAGCAGAAATCTTTGAGAACGCCGGTTTTGAAGTTTACTCTGCAGTTTGCAAGGTGGGAGCTGTAGACAAGTCAGAAATAGGCGTTAAAAAGATGAAACCGGGAGAAAAAGAAGCTGTCTGCAATCCGATAGCTCAGGCTGAAATCCTTAATAAAAAAGGAACAGAACTCAACGTAATAATAGGATTGTGCGTCGGTCATGACATACTGTTTCAAAAACACTCAAAAGCTCCAGTTACCACGCTCATCGTAAAAGACAGGGTTTTAGCCCACAACCCTGCAGGAGCCGTTTACAGCAGATATTACAAAAGGAAACTCCTGTCCACTAAGTAGCGATTATCTCCTTCGCAATGCTCTCGGCTGCTGCCCTTACCCTGCTTCTATCCCTTGGGTCTATCACTTCAAAAGGAATGTTTACGTTTTTAAGGGTTGTAAGAAGAGAGCGGGGGTTTTGAGCAGCGTCAGGGAAAGTAATCAGTATTCTCTTTACCGCTTTTTCATAAGGCTGTAGCTTAGAGAAAAAATTGATTACTCTCTCTAAACTCTTTGGGTCTTCGTGGGAAGGATGGAGAAAAACAATTCCGTCAAAGTTGCCACCTGCTATCTCCCAAATAAAGTCAAACCTCTCCTGACCAGGAACTCCCATAAACATGAACTCGTATCCATCCAAAGAAAGGAAATTTACCTCCACACCCACCGTTGTAGTTGTGCCTCTTTCTAAAAAGCTTGAAAGGTCTATTTCGTCTACTTCTGTTCCTGCAAACTTTTCCGGGTCTATGTTCTTGATAAAAGTTGTTTTTCCGGCGTTATACCTGCCGCAAACGATTACCTTCTTCAAATTTTATTTCCCTCCTCTCCTTTTGTTCTCTATGTTCAACAAAAACTCTAAAGTTTGGAAATTCTTCGGCAATACCCAAAGCTACCATTTCGGCTAATGCAACTGAACGGTGCTGCCCTCCCGTGCAACCTATCGCGTAAGTAATGTAAGATTTCCCCTCCTTCTCATAAAAAGGCAACGTAAATTTTATAAAATCAAGTATGTATTTAAGTAACTTCTTCGTTTCATCGAACTTTAAAAGATACTCCTGCACTTCCTTGTCCATTCCCGTTTTCGGTCTTAAATGGGGAACAAAATGGGGATTGGGAAGAAATCTTACGTCAAACACGTTATCGGCTGACGCAGGGATACCGTTTTTAAATCCAAAAGAAAGAACGGTAACTTTCAGTTGAGGTTTCCCCGTAGATAGTATTTCTTTCAGCAATCTTTTAAGTTCGTGGGTATTCAAAGAAGTTGTATCTATCACTTTATCTGCAATCTCTTTCACCGGCGCAAGGGTCTCTTTTTCCTGCTCTATAAGTTCTTCCAAACTCTTACCGGGCAAATACTTTTCAAAAGGATGAGGTCTTCTCGTTTCACTGAATCGTTTTATCAGTTCATCTTTATCAGCTGTAAAAAGCCACAACTTTACTTGAGGGAATTCCCCTTTTACACTCTTAAGTATTTCCAGCGCATTGTTGCGGAAAGAAGGATTACGTATGTCTGTTACCAAAACAGCCTTTTCTATCTCTGCGTTATCATCGATAAGTCTTATGAGATTATTCAACAAATCGGCAGGAACGTTATCTATGCAGTAAAAGCCTAAATCTTCAAGGTGACGCA
>JAMOPR010000046.1 GCA_027064485.1 Desulfurobacteriaceae bacterium
TACTACCACTATAAAACTTCCCTTTTTGAATTCGTAAAAACAATCTTTCCCTTCTGGATTGTTTCACTCCTTTTTCTTACTGTGCTCGCTTTACTCAAGAAGAATTTGCTTAAAGTATCAGCAAAAAGTGAAACGGTAAAACTGGGAAAAAACTGGAAAGGCAGCGTTTTAATGTTTCTCCTGTTTCTCCCCGTAGCCCTTAAAATCGTCCCATTCTACTTTTGCATTATCCCGCTGGTTTACTACCTACTAAAAGACAGAGCGTCTTTGAAAATAGATTACTTTTTACTTGGAACATTTTTCTCCTTTTTCGGATTCACAGACAACTTAGCCCACGCAATAAACCTTTTTATTACAGAACCGACAAAAGTTTTTCTCTACTCAGCAGGAGCAAGTCAGGTTATCAGCAACGTTCCAGCTGCACTTCTCTTTGCAGACTTTACAAACAACTGGAAAGCGCTCCTCTGGGGAACGAGCGTAGGTGGATACGGAAACCTCGTAGGCTCTTTAGCAAACCTTATAGCTTACAAGCTCTACGTTAATCACAAGGGCAACAACTGGAAGGTATTACTGCTCTTCCACGTTGTAGGCTACGCGTTTTTCCTCTTAGGGATAATTTCCTTTTTCTGTTTTTACAATTTCGTAAAATAATCGTCCACACAACCAAAACAGGAGAGGAAAGATGGAATTTGAAGCTGTAATAGGTTTGGAAGTTCATGCTCAGCTTTTAACCGAAACCAAAATATTCTGCAGTTGTAAAAACGAATTCGGTGCACCTCCCAATACAAACGTCTGCCCGGTATGTTTGGGAATGCCTGGCTCACTGCCGGTTCTAAATAAAAAAGCCGTTGAATACGCAGTAAAAGCGGCTCTTGCCCTTAACTGCAAAATAAACAAGTATTCAGTTTTCGCCAGAAAACACTACTTCTATCCAGACCTACCTAAAGCCTACCAAATAACTCAGTATGAACTCCCTTTTGCAGAACACGGATGGATAGAAATAGAAAAGCCAGATGGGACAAAGAAAAAGATAAGAATCCGCAGAATACACATGGAAGAAGATGCAGGTAAAACAATACACGGAGAAGGATTAGACCCAAATTCCTACGTTGACCTCAACCGCGCAGGAACGCCGCTTATAGAAATCGTTTCTGAACCGGATATTTCAACGCCGGAAGAAGCAAGGCTCTACATGCAAAAGCTAAGAGATATCTTAGTATGGATAGGCGTAAACGACGGCAACCTTGAAGAAGGTTCTTTAAGGTGCGATGCCAACGTTTCCGTAAGACCAAAAGGTTCAAACAAGCTCGGAACGAGGACAGAGATTAAAAACGTAAACTCCTTCCGCTTCATCCAGAAAGCCCTCGAATACGAAATAGAAAGGCAGATAAACGTAATCAAAAGCGGCGGCGAGGTTGTTCAGGAAACAAGGTTGTTTGATTCCCAAAAAGGCATAACGAAAACCATGAGGACAAAAGAGGAGGCTGAAGATTACAGATACTTTCCAGAACCAGACCTTCCACCGCTGATAATAGACGATGAATGGCTGGAAACTATAAAGTCTTCTCTCCCAGAACTCCCCGACCAGGTAAAGGAACGCTTTATAGAAGAATTCGGAATTACATCTTACGATGCAAGCATCCTTACGAGAGACAGACACTTGGCAGAATTCTTTGAAAAGGCAGCTAAAAGCTACAGCGGGGAAGCAAAGAAAGTTGCAAACATTATCATTTCAGACTTTTTAGGAATCCTCAACGAAATGAAGAGCGACATTTCCGAAACGCCGGTTAAACCTGAGCAGATAGCGAAACTCCTTGAATTAGTTGACAAAGGCGTAATTTCTTTAAGAGTAGCAAAAGAGGAAGTGCTTCCAGAAATGGCAAAAGAGGGTAAAGACCCGAAAGCGATTGTAGAAGAAAAAGGGCTCGTTCAAATTTCGGACGAATCGGCACTAAAAGAGATAATCAAAAAAGTTTTAGCAGCAAACGAAAAAGCGGTTAAGCAGTATAAAGAAGGAAATGATAAGCAGAAGCAGAAAGCAGTTAAGTATCTAATAGGTCAAGTAATGAAAGAAACCCGCGGGAAAGCCAATCCAAAATTGCTAAACGAATTGATACCTCAAGTGCTTGAGGAAGTTTAAATTTAGGTTTAGGAGTTGGGGGGATTTTCCCCCATTTTCAGTCAATCGGAGTGCAAATGTTCAAAGCCGGAATAGATATCGGTTCAACTACTGTAAAAGGTGTTATATTAGATGAAAAAAACAGAATAATCTTCAAGCAGTATAAACGTCACGAAGCTAAACAGTCAGAAAAAGTATTAGAACTACTCAAAAAGTTTGAGGAAGTAGCAGGGAAGAACTTTCATCTATTCTTAACCGGCAGCGGTGGAAAAGATTTAGCAGAAGCTTTAGGAGTAAAGTTTGTTCAAGAAGTTAATGCCGTAGCATTAGCAGTTGAAAGTCTATACCCAGAAACCCGTTCCGTTGTTGAATTAGGCGGTCAAGACGCCAAAATGATTTTTTGGATAGAGAAAAACGGTATCTTAAGAAAAGTTACTACTATGAATGACAAGTGTGCAGGCGGGACGGGTGCAACGATAGACAGGATAATTGCAAAGCTCAAAATCTCACCTGTCAATGCCTCTCAAATCCGCTACAATCCGCTAAAAGTTCACCCCATAGCTGCAAAGTGCGGCGTTTTTGCAGAAACAGACATAAACAGTCTCCAAAAAGCTGGCGTTCCAGAAGATGAATTACTAATATCCCTGTTTGACGCAATAGTTATACAAAACTTAGCTGTTCTCACCCGCGGGCACACACTAAAACCTCTGGTTTTACTCTTAGGAGGACCCAATACCTTCTTCCCGGCTTTAGTTGAAGCTTGGGAACACCACCTCTTTAAAATTTGGAAGGAAAAAGGAATTCCATTTAACGAAAGCTCTGTTATCCTGCCGGAAAATTCTCAGTATTTCGCTGCAATCGGTTCTGCACTTCACCGTCAAATGGAGGAAAGTCCATACAAAGGAACATCGGGATTGGAAAAGTTTTCACTGATGATTTCTCAACTAAAAGAAAAAACGGGGGAAATAGGATTATTAAAAGAGGGAGAAAACTTAGAAGAATTCAAAGAAAAATATTCAGTTAAACCTTTTAAACAACCAGAATTCAAAAAAGGGGAAACAGTAGAAGCGTTCTTAGGAATAGACGGCGGTTCAACTTCAACAAAAGGCGTTTTAATAAACAAAAAGGGAGAATTGATAGCCACCGCATACACTCTTTCTACCGGAAACCCACTCGAAGACGTAAAAAAAATTGTTAAACAGTTAAAAGAATCTATTGAGAAAAACGGCGCAAAACTAAAAGTTCTCTCTGTGGGAGTAACTGGATACGCCAAGGATATGCTAAAAGAGACAATAAACGCAGATGTCGCAATAGTTGAAACGGTAGCTCATACCATATCAGCTCTTCACTTCTTCAAAAAAGTTGACGTAATAGTTGACGTTGGAGGACAGGATATAAAAGTAATAATACTCAGCAACGGCAAGGTAAGGGACTTCAAATTAAACACTCAGTGCTCGGCAGGCAACGGATACTACCTTCAGTCAACTGCAGAACGTTTCGGCTACAAAGTAGAAGAATACGCAGACATTGCCTTTACCGCTAAATATGCTCCAAAATTCAACTTCGGATGTGCAGTATTTTTAGAACAGGACATCG
>JAMOPR010000047.1 GCA_027064485.1 Desulfurobacteriaceae bacterium
TCGCACTATGTATAAAGTTACTGAACTCTGGTTTCTTAGAAATATTAAAACTCATTCCATATACTTTTTTCCTCTCTGAAGCTTTAAAAACAGAACCTGCTTTTGTTAAAACAATCGGAGCTTTAAAAACAGATTTACTGTTAATGTCGTTAGGATGCTTTGGATATTTCGTAAAAAACTCTGCATAGAAATCTTCTATTTCTTCTTCTTTTGGAAGTCCTGTTGAGAGAGAAATAAACGTTTTACTATTTTCAGGTTCTTTGAATTCTTCCTTTTTAATACTAACGACTTTAAATTTCCCTTTTCCCCAAGTTCTTTTTGCTCCGAAGCCCACCACACCAATAGCTTCAAAGACTTCCCCAATCTGATCAAAGCTTATTTTATCAGGATTAAACCTTGCATAAATTTCCACTCTAAAACGTTCTCCTTTCACTTTATCTATGTATCCGGTAAAAAATTCTTGATTTTCAAATAAAAGACCTTTCTTTGCCGTTCCGGTAAACCTATCAATAGAAACTCTAAAAAAGGACTGCTTTTTCCAAGGGGAAACGAGGAAATAATTTTCAGGAGGTTGTTTATCGGACAAGGAGAGAAACTCTTTGAACAAAGAATCAGGAGTTTTAGCACTTAAAAGCAAATCTTTCTTAACAAATTTAAACTTTTTAAATTGCTTGAATTTCTTATAGATTTCAACGTCTTCGCCCTCTTTAGAATATACCATTTTGGGCATTGGTAAAAAACCTTCCGGTAAACCATCGGAAAAAACTATAAACGGATTTTCATCAAAATCCTTCAAAAGTGTTTCTAATCTTTCTTTTCCATAAAGATAAAGATATAACCAGCAAAATTGACCAAACAAGGTATCGCTTTGCAGTGGAGTTATAAAAGATGTTTCTGGTTCTAACGTAATTTTAATGGTTTCCATCTGTTTCCTCTTTGAACTGTTCCTTAAAGCTTTCCCAGGTATCACCCTCCTTCTCTCCAATAACAGAAGTTACTTCTTCTATGTAGAATTTAACCTTTCCATAACCTCGGGAACCGTTGCCACCAAGTGAATCGGCTTCAATTAGTTTTAAACCTTCTCCCAAAAGTTTGCTAAAAGCTTCTTCGTTATCGCCGTCAAAAACTTTAAGTGCGAGTTTAAAATCAAACTCTGCGCCGGCAGGAACTCTTTCTGTATGTCTTGGGTGTTCTCCAGTTCCAGTTATTCTATTTATCCTTACTTCTGTTTTGTCTTCGGTCATAAGCGGACTTACTTTCTTAAGTTTTTCGGCGTTAAGTAACTTTAAATCGTAGAAAGATAGCCTTGTAGGCGTAATATTTTTTTCTTTTATTTTCCTTTCCGTTTCTTCTTCGTTAGCATCTGAGCCAGAAATGCCGAATAACTTTAATATGTTAAGAGCATTTTCATCGTTATCATTGAGAATCTTTGCACTTGAAGGGTCACCATTAGAACTGAAAAATCCATAATAAAGCTCTAAAAGGTATCTCATTTTTCCCTTTAGAGAAGAACCGGGAATGTAGGGTTCCTGAGAAATAGGGTCTTTAACTACAGGATTGTCTATACCTCCTATTTGAATCTGGCTATCTCCTGAACCTATATGAAGACCTGTAAGAAGCTTAATCTTACCGTTAATTAAAAGGATTTTCTTTAATTTTTTCATAACTTCCCCCTTACTTCTTTAAATTTGCAGTGTATCCAACAAGTGCTTCGAAGAGAGTTTTGGCTAACTCCAAAGTTTTTTCATCTTTGCGTTTTAGTATTTCAGATACCAGAGAATTTACAAAATTGATAAACAAGCGGTTATTTATTTTATTTTGGCTCCTCTTAGAATCATAACTTAAATAAGCTTTTAAGAGGGCTACTTTTATCAGTTTATCTTCTAACTTCTGAGAAACTTTAACTTCTTGGGTTATTTCAAGAAGAGAATGATAATATTTCCTTATTTGATGTTTTGAAATGCCTCCTTGATTTTTAATATTCTCAGCTAAATTTTCCAATTTTCCTGCAACTATGAGAGCTCTTTCTACATCGTTTCCTTCAAAGAATCTGTGAACCAAGTCTTTTACATTTATGTCTTCCTTCAACCTTCCCATAATGTCTCCTCCTGTAAAGGGCAATTACAAGTGATATGTAAAAGAGATTATCCTTTTTCTCTTTCTCCTCTTCCGATAGATTTTCTGAATATCTTTCTATCCATTCAACAAAACGCCTAGCGAGTTTTTCTTTGAACTCCTTTTCATTTTCCCATTTAAGTTTAAATACTTCTTTAATTTGTTCTTCTTTCTCTTTTTGTAGTTTTACGTTTCTTATTATTAGGTAGTAAACAAGAGGTCTCCAGAGGAGGTTGCGGGGATTTTCAACAGCTCTGTTAGCCATCCAGGAAATGTCCATAATTTTATAAAGGGTAGAAGTGGTTAAAATATCTTCTTTTAATAAAAATTCCAAAACTTTAGCTATTTCTAACAGTTTTTTTAAGCTTTCTTTTTTATATCCTCTGATAGATTGGTTTAAGATGACTATACTGTTGCCCCGCTTAACGATTTCCTTTCCGTCCTTTTTGTTTATTACTACAGTTTCTTTAGCTTTTTTCAGCGCTAACTCGCCCAGTTCGGCTATCTGATATACGGAAGTGTGATGATTAAAGAAGCTTATTCCAATGGAGATTGTAAGAGAAGGGCCTCCCGTCTGAAAACCGCCTCCTGTATACTTTCCAAATTCCTCTTTGATTTTTTGGGCAAGTAATATGATGGAATACCAATCTCCTATTAAAAATAGGTCATCTCCACCGGCAAAAACACTGTAAATATTTTTGAACTTTTCTTCTTTAAGGATTTTTTCGGGTAATATTTGAGAGAAGAAATAGTCAATCATTCTACTTAAGTAAACTATACGAGACAAAGAGTACAGAGAGAACTCTCTCTTTTCTCCTTTTTTGACGTCCTTTATCTTACAGAATCCGTTTGAAAATATATATCCTAAAGCGTCAACGTCCGCTTTAAGAACGCCAAGATAAGGTCTTCCATAAATAATATTTCCTTCAGTATAAAGAGAATCAATCCCAATATGACAGAAAGTTTTTGGGTTTCCGTCTTTTACTTGTCTATTAAAATCTTCTTCTTTGTTGAAACATAAATCCTTAATTAATTGAAGCTTCCATTCTTCTTTTTCTAACTCTTTTTCATTTACCAAAGGAACATGGTTCGCCATAGGTTTAACAGGAAAACCATTAAAGTTATCGTAAGAAAAGGAATAACAAACTTCTGCCCTTTCTTTATCTTCCTTATTATAAGGAAGTTCAAACATGGGCCATATGTTTTCGGACTTCTTAAAACACTGAATGGAAAGTTTGGGGATTCTTTCACCTATTTTCAAGAACGTATAACAAACTGAACAAACCTTCTCTCCTTTTTCTTTCTCTGGGTAGTCTTTTTCTCCTTTTCTAAGTTTACATATAGGACACAGCGATTCTTCATCAGAGAAATTCTCTAGAAACTGTTTCAGTACTGCAGTTTCTTTAGAAAAAATCCATTTATCAAGCAGCTTAAACCTTTGTTTCTGCTCTTCCTTGAAGAGTTCTTTAATCTTTTCCTGATAGTTCTCTTTTTGTAACTCCTGTTCTTTTAGTTTTATGTAGGCAAACTTTATCTTTATTTCACCGTAAAAGTTTTTTAGGAGTTTTCTACTTATCCTTTCTCTCAGTTTTTT
>JAMOPR010000048.1 GCA_027064485.1 Desulfurobacteriaceae bacterium
AATCTTGCTATCCTTACGAAAAAGTTATCTATACTTTTGTTATGTTCCCGGAAATGTTGGGGCTTGATAAAAAAGAAAACTTTTACGGTATAAGAATTTTTCCTCTTCCAGAAAGAACAGTAAATGAATTTTTCTCTTATACAAAAATGAAGAGAGATAAAGTTGCAGTTGTAGTAAGCAGAAAATTTTTGTCCATAGCAAAAAAATATCTACATTCTAAAATCTTCACCATCATACCCATTAATTCCCGAACAGAAGAAGCATTTTCAAAACTTGAAAAGTTCAAATATATATATATCTTCCCCGACCCGGAAATTTTAAAAGTCTCTAACTTTTTAGCTCTCGTCAGTTACTCAAAGTATAACCACAAAATACTTATCGCTGGACTGCCTGACCTTGATAGATATGACGTCAACTTTATTTACGCCGTAGATTTCAACCGCCTTACGCAGGAGATATTAAAACTTGTTAAAACTACTCCTTCCACCCACATACTACCCTGTCCTGCAAAGGTTAAAGTATGGGAACATTAAGGAATCTATTACTAACGGTAATAACAATATCCGTAGTGGTCGGTTGCTTAATATCTCTTCTTTTTTCATACGAGCTTTCTAAAGAAACTTCCTCGTTTTACAAAAAAAACTGTGAGCACGTAACATTTTTAGCTGCAAAAAACCTACAGTATGCTTTAGGGCTATACGCTAACGACGCACTAATCTATCAAAACCTTCAAAACATAGCATTCAGACTGAAAGATGCAAAAGCAGTTTATTTAGAGCTTGAAGGGAAAAAATACGTATATCCCGAACAGGAAAAAATAGACACCTTTAAAATCTGCAGCAAAAGCAATTTTCCAACTGTTCTGGAAGTTCCCGAAGGAATACTGAGCTGCTACCCTTTAAGAGAAGAACTCGTCTCTCAGTTACTCGGCAAACCTAAAAGAATAGGTACTTTCTCTATTCTCTTTAAGAAAGGGTTTTACCTAAAAATAAAAAGGGAATGGCTTTTAAAAACGTTACTTGCTTTCTTCATCTTATTCGCCAGTCTCGTAGGAGGATACTTTTATCTGTATAGAGTTTTACAGTTAGACCTCTTCTTTCTGGAAAAATTGATTAAAGAAGTTAAATCCTTTCTCCAAGCTTCCAGTGAACACGAGGTAGAAAAACTTCTAAAAGAGATGAAAAAAAATACGGACAAGATATTCTTTAAGGAATTTAAAAGCGTCGCAAACCTCATTTTAAACATGTCAAAAACTCTGTGGGAACTGAGTGAAAAACTAAAAAAGGAAGCCGTTGAAGACCCTCTAACGGGACTGTTCAACAGAAATTACTTAAAGAAGTTCGCAAAAAAAATCATATCTCTGGCAAAAAGGGAAAACATGTATATTTCAGTTGCCCTGCTTGATATAGACGACTTCAAGAGCATTAACGATACTTTCGGACATCAAAAAGGTGATGAAGTTCTAAAAACGCTGGGAGAAATTATAAAAAATAGGATAAGAAGCTCCGATATTCCCATCAGATACGGAGGTGAGGAATTTCTCATTTTATTTATCAACTCCAAAAAGAAAGAAAGCGCAATTGTTTTAGAAGATATAAAAAACAAACTATCGCTTGTTGATTTCGGTATAGGAAAGAGCGTAACCTTCAGCGCGGGAGTAGCTTCTTTCCCAGAAGATGTTAAAAACTTTTCTTCACTAAACGAACTAATAGAATTAGCAGATGAAAGGTTATATGTTGCCAAGAAAACAGGTAAAAATAGAATAGTATGGGAATAAAGTTCTTCTTGAACTAACCGGGAATTTCATCTTTTACATCTTCATAGGATTTGTAACTCTCATCTGCCAATATAGAGTCTATAAACTTGTCTATATCCTCTTTTTCTAAAAACGTCCCTGTTAAAAGACGCCCTGTATATTCACCTGCTTTAATTTCCCAGAACATGTAAAAGTCGGGGTAAATTTCTTTTATTTTCTTATAAGCAACACCGTATTTGGAGGGTTTTTCCGGATTCTGTTCAAGAAAAAAATGGGAGGGAGAAACAACTATTCTTAATAACTCCACTCCCGACTTGGTAACTATTTTCTGCAACCTTAATTCTTTACTCTCTTTTATCCTCATCTAACGACACCCTTTGCAAAGGAAATAATCTGTAGCAGTTCTTGGAACTTCTTCTGCCTTTACAGGATGACCTATTTTCTTAGGCTTCATCCCTTTGGGAGGTGGAGTTCTAAGAGCCTCTCTCCTTGCAGATATTATGTCTTTACAGGTTATCTTCCTCGGAATACGCAACACCTGCTTAGGGAAAATGAGATGGGGATTCTTAATCTTATCAAGGTTAGCTTTGTAAATAAGAGGCCACTGCCACGGGTCTCCGTAAATATAGTCCTTAGAAGCTATTCCCCAAAGTGTATCTCCCTTCTTAACCGTGTAAATTTTAGGCAAAGCGTTCCATCTTTTAAGCATAGATTCACAATTGCCAAGTCTGGATTTTACAGCAGCTTCCAACTTTGCAAGCCTTTTCATTAAGGCTTCTCTTTCCGCAATTTCCTGCTGAAGCTGTTTTACCTCTTTAGAAAGAACTCCGTATCTCTCTTCAAGTTCCCTCTTTTTCTCTTCCAACATAGAAAGTTCTTGCCTGCATTTCTGAAGCTTTTCAAGTAATTCTTGATGCTCCTTCTTTGCTTCCTTATAGGCTTTTATTAAAGACTCCGGATAAAAGGCAAAATCAGGTGGATACAAAACATATTCTTCCGTTGGATTTGGACAACCAGCTTGAGCTACTCCCAATCCTGAGAGTATAGCTATTGAAAAAGCCGCAATAATTTTCCTCATCGTTACCTCCCAAGTTCTTCTTGTAACTGCTGAATTTTGCTCAAGAGTTTCTCTTTTGACGGATAGGAAGATAGCTTCTGTTTTAAAGATTCTCTCTCCTTACTTAACGAATTAATCTGAGAGTTCAAAGAATTTATATCTTCTTGAAGCTTCGCTTTTTTTTCAGAACAAGAATTTAACTGTTCCTTAATCTTCTCATTTTCTTTTTTCAACTTTTGATACTTAACGGGCAACGTGTCTTTTTTCGTCTCTGCTTCTGGCTTTACGGTGCAAACCCCAGCAAATGCAACACTGGAAGTTAGAACTACTCCAAGAATCGATGCAATTAGCTTTCTATGCATAATCCCTCCAGTTCATTCGATATTTAAACCTTACTATTCAGTATAGCACTTATACCTTCACAGTCAAGTTAAGATTCCCAACTGCGCTTTTCAACCATATAGTAAATAACCGGAATCACTACTAACGTAAGCGTAGTAGAAGCGAAAACTCCAAAGAGTAGCGATATAGCCAAACCTTGGAATATCGGGTCAAGAAGTATCACTGCCGCACCTACCATAGCAGCTGCAGCCGTCAAAACTATAGGTCTAAAACGAACAGCACCAGCTTCTATGATGGAATCTTTTAACGGTGCACCCTCTTTCTTCTTCATAAGGATAAAGTCAACCAGTATAATGGAGTTCCTGACTACAATTCCTGCAAGAGCAATAAAACCTATCATGGATGTAGCTGTAAAGTAAGTTATTTTTCCTAACAACTGTGTCATCAACCAGTGTCCCGGTATTATTCCTATCATAGTCAAAGGAATTGGAATCATTATTATCATAGGAACTATAAAAGATTGAAACTGTCCAACT
>JAMOPR010000049.1 GCA_027064485.1 Desulfurobacteriaceae bacterium
CCTTAAAAGTGGAAGGGATTGCAACTACATCAGTCATTTTCCACCTCCTTCTTGATTGTTGAAATGCCCTTAAAAGTGGAAGGGATTGCAACCAACTTTCTTCGTCAAAAATACCAAAGGTGTTGAGTCCTTGTTGAAATGCCCTTAAAAGTGGAAGGGATTCAACGATTTTTCACTCAATTCAGGCAGGCACATTCTTTTCAGAAAGTATCTGTTAAGTGAAGCTACAAAGTTCCAAATATGTTATAATATGATTACTTTGGATAGGTATAAAAAGCAGCTTATACATTTTTTTGTCATACCGATAATTGTTGGAATTCTGGGGGGATTTTCAGCAATCCTCTTCAGGAAATTAATCTGTTTTTCTCACACACTTCTCGAAAAAATAACATCTTCCTTTGGTGTTCCTCTTCACTACGTTTATCCAATTGTCATTCCTGTTGTTTTTCTGTTCACCTACTACCTATCAAAAACGTTTTCAGTATCTCCAGAAGATGTAACCATAGATGAAGTCGCTAAAAGAATCTCGCTAAAGAAAGGGGGATTTGACCTAAAAAAAGGATTGGTAGTTTTAGGAGCTACCTCTTTCAACATAGGTGTTGGTGTTCCGGTAGGAAGGGAAGGACCAATTGCAAAGTTAGGCGGCGTAACTTCTGAACTACTAATAAAAATCATCAAAATCGATAGACTGCACTTGCCCATATACTTAACCTGCGGAGTTTCTTCAGCCATTTCTGCCACTTTCAACGCACCAATAGCGGCAATTTTGTTTGGAATAGAAATAGTTTTAGGAAAAATAAACAGCTACATTCTTATACCACTGGTAGTTTCTTCTTCTGTCGCAGCTATAGTTTCTCAAGAGGCTTTTGGGGATTTTGCAGCTTTTACCGTTCCTCGCCTCAGTTTTTCTGATACAGAAATACTCTTTTTGCCAATAGCCGTTACACTACTTTCATTAATACCTCTATTTTTCTGGATTCTTTTCGATTTCTTCTCCCATTTAAGATACGCGTTTAGACATAACTGGGAAAAGTTTGTTTTTGTTTACGGAACAATTGTAGGCGTAATTCTCTTTTTCTTCCCAGAAGCAGCAGGCGTAGGATATGAAGAAATAACAAAACTTTTAAATGGACAAATCCCTTCGTTTTTAAGTTTTCAAATATTTTTAGCCAAGTTTTTTGCAGTTACTTTGGCGTTTGGGGCGGGGATTTTTGGTGGTTTGATGTCACCTTCTATATTTTTGGGAGCTTTCGGAGGATTCAGCATCGGAGAGCTATTTAAATTAATTGACCCTACTGTTAATCCAGCCGTATTTGCCCTTATAGGTTCAGCTTCCGTCCTTTCAGGAATATCAAAAGCTCCTTTCCGTTCATCTCTAATAATTATAGAACTAACCCACAGCTACCAATTAGTAGTGCCAATACTGTTAGCATCTATAATGACGAAGTATCTACTCAATCTGGAATGTGAAATAAGCTTTCTTAAAAGAGCCCTTTTAAATAAAGGAATCGATGTTGAAAATATCCTTACAGTAAAAAAAGCCAAAGACTTTAAAATCACCCAGTTCCTAAAATTTATACCTCCACTTTACGAAAATACCCACATATCTGTAGCTCAAAACAGACTGTTAAAGGAAAAGTGGAGATACCTTCCAGTAGTAAAATCCCCCCACAACAACCAACTATCAGGCATAGTCTCTTTAAGAGACCTTAGAATCATTAGCCTACTTAAAGACAAAAACTTAAAGATAAAAGACATCATGACACCCGAACCGTTTGCACTGCCAATTAAATCTTCTTTTGAAGACATTCTAAAAGCCCTTGCCCTCCTTGAAACCAACCTTATTCCTGTTGTGGATGAAAAAGAAAATTACGTAGGTATGTTTGACGTTGATGAATTTTTGAGATTTCTTTCCTTTTAACACCAATTTAAAAAACTTTTTGTAAAATTACCTTCACCACTTTTGGGGGTGATAGTATGCTTTTTAAGAAACCTCAAGTAGCTTTTTATCCTTTTATGGTTTTAAGAGATGACTACAAGTGTATTCGCTGTAAATCGTGCGTTGACCAGTGCTCTTTTGGTGCCACCTACTACGACGAGGATTTAGACAAAATAATGAACCATAACGAAAACTGCGTTAACTGCAAAAGGTGTGAGGCATTCTGCCCTACCGATGCAATAAAAGTCGTTAAAAATCCTTCTACTTTCCATCCCGATGCAAACTGGACAGAGGAAGCAATCCGCGACGTTCACGTTCAAGCACTAACCGGAGCGGTAATTCTTACTTCCACAGGAAACGACAAACCAATAAGAAACTATTTTGACCATCTCCTTTTAGATGCCTGCCAGGTAACCAACCCTCCTATTGACCCTCTAAGAGAACCTATGGAACTTAAAACTTTTATAGGAAGAAAAAAAGATAACTTGGAGTTTGAAGACGATGGAGTAAGCATCAAAACTACAATAGGAAAGCAGTTAGAGCTTGAAATACCAGTTATGTTCTCCGCAATGTCATACGGTTCAATTAACCTAAACTTTCAAAAAGCAATGGCAAGAGCTGCTAAAGAATTTGGAACATACTGGAACACAGGTGAAGGTGGTCTCCACAAGTCGCTAAGACAATATAAAGACTGCACGATTGTTCAGGTAGCTTCTGGTAGATTCGGGGTTGACCTTGACTACCTTGAAACTTCTGCCGCAATAGAAATCAAAATAGGACAAGGAGCAAAACCGGGAATTGGTGGACATTTACCCGGTGAAAAAGTTACAGAAGGAATCGCCGAAACGCGTATGATTCCGGTAGGTTCAGATGCGATATCCCCTGCACCACACCACGATATCTACTCCATCGAAGACTTAAGACAGCTCATTTACGCACTAAAGGAAGCAACAAGATACGAAAAGCCCGTTTTCGTAAAGATAGCGGCTGTTCACAACGTAGCAGCAATAGCCTGTGGTATTGCACATGCAGGTGCAGATGCCATAGTAATTGACGGCGTTCGCGGTGGAACAGGTGCAACGCCAAAAGCTTTGAGAGACCACGTCGGTATTCCGATTGAATTAGCAATAGCCGCTGTTGACGACAGACTACGTAAGGAAGGTTTAAGGAACGAAGTTTCTCTAATTGCAGCAGGTGGATTTAGAAACGCCGTTGATGTTTTAAAGGCAATAGCATTGGGAGCTGATGCAATTTACATAGGAACTGCTGCTAAAATAGCAGTTGGATGCACACAATGTCAGCAATGCCATACAGGTAAGTGCGCGTGGGGTATAACAACGAACGACCCCAAATTAGCCAAAAGGCTCAACCCTGATATAGCCGCCGAGAATCTCTACAATTTGCTAAGGGCTTGGGCACATGACATTAAAGAACTATTAGGTGCTATGGGTATTAACGCCATTGAATCCATTAAAGGAAACCGTTTGAGACTTCGCAGTTGGGGTCTCACTGAACAGGAAAACAAAATTTTAGGCGTTCTACCAGCAGGAATGTAGGAGAGGAGAAAATGGCAAAGAAGAGAAAGCTTATGAAAGTTTATCCGATAGAGGAAAACTGCATATCCTGCAGATACTGTGAAGTTGCCTGCACAATGGTTCACAGTCAAACGCAGGACCCAGTAAAAGCCTACAAATTGGAAGGGTTAAAACCAAGACCGGCAGTAGAGGTA
>JAMOPR010000050.1 GCA_027064485.1 Desulfurobacteriaceae bacterium
TGGTTAAACTATAATATAGTCTTCAAAAGAAAAACTACAAGAGAGGTAAAGATGAATATTAAAATTGGATTCATAGGCGGCGGCAATATGGCAGAAGCTTTTATAAGTGGATTCGTAAACGGACAACTAATACTGCCAAACAAAATACACGTCTCTGACATCAACAGAGAAAGACTTAACTACCTTAAAAACACTTATGGAGTTAATATCCACGAAACGAACATCTCCGTCATCTCAAACAGCGATGTAATCTTTCTATCCGTAAAACCTCAAGTAATGAAATCCGTTTTAAAAGAAATTAAAGACGCCATAACGCCAGCGCAGATAATTATTTCTATGGCAGCAGGCTATCCTATCAAAAAGGTAGAAGAAATTTTAGGAGATGACAAAAAAATTGTTCGTATTATGCCTAATATTTTAGTGAAAATAAGAAAAGGCATAATCGCTCTAACCCACAATTTCCGCCTGTTAGATGAAGAACTCAACACAGTTAAAGAAATTCTCTCTGACTGCGGAGAAGTAGTTGAAGTCGAAGAGAAACTCTTTGACGCCGTTACTGCGATTTCAGGTAGTGGACCGGCATTCATATTCCTTACCATAGAAGCGTTAGCCGATGGAGGCGTGAAATCAGGATTACCGAGAGAAACGGCTATAAAACTCGTAACCGAAACAATCATAGGTTCTGCGGAAATGGTAAAAACCGGTGAACATCCAGAAGTTCTAAAAGACAAAGTTACATCCCCTGCAGGAACAACAATAGCAGGATTATCAGCTCTGGAAGAAAGAGGCACTCGCTATGCTTTTATAAAAGCAATAGAAGAAGCCTTTAAACGTTCAAAAGAAATATCAGAATTGATAGAGAAACTATAAATGCTGAAAAAACCAAAGCCAGAAAAGCGCTTTTATCGAAGGTGGGGAAAACGTCAAGGCTTTAAAGCGTTTGAAATAATATCTGGAGAAAGCGACATTCTAATTTCTATCCCGGAAAATTGCTATTCTGAGGAACTTAAACAACAACTACTCAATAGCTTAATATCTTTGAGAGAACAAATATTGTCTTTTTCAAGCAAAAACAAAGAATTCCTAACATCGCTTTCTCCAGTCGAAGTTCCCCCTTTCTCTCCCGCTATAGTTAACTACATGGCAGAAAGCGCAAAAAAAATAGGGGTAGGACCTATGGCAGGAGTAGCAGGAGCCATAAACTTTTTTCTCGCAGAAATACTAAAAGAAAAAGGAATCGAGGAATTTTTCATAGAAAACGGAGGAGACACTTTTTTCTCATCGAAATCTCCAATAACCATAGGAGTAATTACAGGGAATCCAAACGTTGACGGCAAAATAGGAATCAAGCTTAAACCCGGAACTTGGAGCGTATGCAGCTCTTCAAGCAAAATAGGACACTCTTTAAGTCTTGGAAAAACGCAGTTAGTTACAGTAGTAGCCAAAGACCCTGCCACTGCCGACTGTGCTGCAACCCTTTTAGCAAACAGCCGAAGTTCTCAAGAAATACTCAAACTATTTGAAAGTATAAAAGGAAAAATCTCTGGATTTCTATCCTACATAAACAACAATTTCATCGTTTACGGTTTAGAACTAACAGCAGTTAAAACTCGCTGATTTCCACCGTTCCTTCTTCCAACTTTTCTTTTAGTATAAAACCGCCCTTCCCTATGTCGTAAGTATAAAAAACATTACCGACGTTAGTTCCTCTCGCTTTTATAACTCCAACAACTCTTCTAATTTTCCCTTTTAGTGGAACGTATTTCAACAGTATAAACGCATCTGCCATATAAGATATACCGTAATCCTCATCAGCTCCCGATACCAACTCTTTAGTAAACACTGCGGTTACACCAGATTCCTTGAAAAAATGAACCAACGAATATATTACATCCACCAATCTAACCTTATTCGGAATTCGAGACACTATATCGAATATAGAATCTATAGTTACCCGCTTATAATCTCCCCTTCTCACCATATCTATTATCTCAAAGGAAAGAACATCTGGGTCAACCTCAGTAGGAGTTATGAAGACAAAGTCCACCAAACCCCTATTTCTCAAAGATTTAATAGGAAATCCCAACTGCTCTGCATTTGCTTCTATACTTCCGGGAGGTTCTTGGAAAGAAATGTGCAGTCCTTTTTCACCCTTCTCCGCTCCCGAAACGAGAAAATGCATACACAACGTAGTTTTCCCCAAACCCGCGTATCCCTTTACAACAGCGGTAGTCCCTCTAATCAACCCTCCAGACATCAATCTATCTATTTCCTTAACGCCAAAACTACACCTATCTTCCGGATTAACTTTTACATCGTAAGGGTCAACTTTTATCCTCGGATAAACAATAACACCATCGGAAGAAATTGAAAGAGGATGGTTACCCCAAAAGAAATCTCCTCCTCTTAACTTATCAACTCTAAAATACTTACGCTCATAGTTGTTAAAAATCTTCTTTTCAAAAGTAAATATGGCATCAGCAATATAAACAGTTGATGTCTGTTCTCCGTTAACCCATTCACCCACCAAAACTGTAGTAATACCTTTTAAGCTGTTCTTCACTGACAAAGTATAGGTAAGCTTCCTTGCTTCCTCTTGAGAAAGAAGATTTTCAACAGCTTTAAAGCTATCTATAAAAACAAAATCCGGACTAAACCCTTCTATAAGTTCGTCTATTTTAGCAGCTACATCCTCCCTTCTCGGAGAAAACAAAGCATCTTCCAACGAGACAATCGCAAAATTTTTAGCTAAATCTTTAGAAAAGAAAGAAAATTTACTCATATCCGAATATAGCTTTATTGCTGGTTCTCCTAACGTGCTAATAAACAGAGATTTCTTTCCCTTCTTGGAAAGATTGCACATCCACTGAAAAGAAAAAACCGTTTTCCCCGTTCCAGGTTCACCCCTCAAAATAATCACAGACCCTGGAGAAATTCCCGTATAAAGAATCTTTCCATCAACGTAAGGAACACCTATTTCCATAAGTCCCCCACAACCATTTGCACAATAGTATCTCCCAAAGAAGCAAGTAAAACTTCTTTAATGGCTTCCAAATAAACTTTGTAATCTTCCATGTTATCGGTAAGAATCCTAACGTCGTTTTCAGTTAAGATAACCTGGTTGGAAATTTCTACCGGAATTCTGCTGAGAGCCAGCTTAAAAAGAGTATAAGCCGTTAAAGTTCCAAGCGTTAACTTAAGCCTTTCGTATATTTTCTCCAATTTCTCTTTATAATTCATTCTTATCTCCCCAACAGTTCAAGGGGAGGGGAAAGGTAGTATCCCTGCCCCAATTCCACTCCCATCTTCTTCAAAATGTCCAATATCTTTTCATCTTCTATCCACTCAGCCAAAAGCTTAATGTTCAACTTTTCACAGATATATTTAACGGCAGAAACAATAACCTGGTCTTCATAGGAAGAAGAAATACTTTTAATAAGTCCTCCATCCAACTTTATGTAATCAGGATTTAATCTCTTTACATAGTCAAAACCTGAAAACCCACTCGCAAAATCATCTATAGCAATCTCTATCCCTTTTTTCTTCAAAGTCCTCATCACACTTACTACAGATTCCATATCTTCTACATACTCTCTCTCCGTTATCTCAAAAACTATATCAGCTCCTACCAACTTATGCGAAAGCTCCAAAAGAAACTCTCTATTCTT
>JAMOPR010000051.1 GCA_027064485.1 Desulfurobacteriaceae bacterium
AAAGCGGAACAGTAGAGTCTGCTTATAGCATCCCTGAAAAGGTTGGCTTCAAATAGAACCTTCCCTGCCTTTTGGTGTTCTTTGGCTTTTTCCATCCAATAATGCTTCCATTGAGTCATAATATCTGAATCATAACAAAAACTTAAAAGGAGGCAACGCCTCCACAGATTAGCCTCAGCCAAAAGGCGAACAGTAACTCGTTACATCAATAACCTCAACATCTTCTGATTCGCAGTATGGACACTTTATTTCCATTAATTGCAGAGGAGTATAAATTACTTCTTCAAACTCTGCATTGCACTTGTTACAACGAAAAACGTAAATCTGCATACATCCCTCCTGAATTCCGTATTGGGAGGTTTTAAAATTATGCAAACTCCAAAAAGTTACAACAGGTCAAAATGAAAACGATAAAAATTTTAGAAACAACCGCTTTCACCGAAAACGGCGGAACAGTAGAACTTTTAGAAGACGGCAATTTCCTTAAAATCCCCACCCTCCCCTCTAACTCTATCCCCAACTTCCCATTCCCCTATCTCAACCCCGTTCAAACCGTTTTCTACCGCCACTATGCAGGTGGAAACACTCTCATATCCTCACCTACAAGCTCAGGAAAAACGCTAATTTCTCTACTGTTTCGCCTGAAAAACAAAGAAGGCAGACTAATTTACACCGCTCCAACCCGCTCACTCATTTATGAAAAGTTTAAAGAATTTAGAAAAATCTTTGGCAGAACGGGAATAAGAACGGGAGACCTGATAGAAGAGTTAGACGAACTCAACCAGCAAACAGTCGTTTCAACATACGAAAGTCTACTTTCGGCGGCAAGGAACAGGGCAAAGTGGTTTGAAGAAGCCGAAGCTGTAATAATAGATGAAGTTCACATAATCAGAGATAAAGCAAGAGGTGCAGCAGTAGAAGAAATCGTAACCTACTGCTTAAAGGAAGAAAAACCGCTCCTTTGCCTTTCGGCAACAATACCCGGTGCCCACGAATTGGCAGAGTGGATAAAAGCAGAACTTTTCATAGAATCTGAATGGCGACCTGTTCCGCTGAAAAGAGAGGTGTTTAACTTTTCAAAACTCCTGAGAAAAGCCAAAGGGGGAAAACTGTCTGATGCAGAGAAAATCGTTTCTGTGATAGAACACCTAAAACTTAAAGGAAAAACCCTCGTATTCTTACCCAAAAAAGACTTAGGTTGGGAAGCTCTGAAAGTGGAAAATGTAATCTACAAAAAGAAAATATTGAACGAAACGACACCTTTTAAAAGGGAAGAAGCGAAAGGCGAACCTGTGGCTTTCCACAACGCAGACGTTCCGCAGGAAGAGAGGGAAACGATTGAAAGGGAGTTTAAAAAAGGTAACCTGAACAGGCTCTATGCAACGCAAACCCTTGCTTACGGCGTGAATCTACCGGCAGACAACGTAGTGGTATTCGTAAGAGGCTACTTTGACAGGTTTACATACAAGTATTCCTTCTTTCCAGACCTTCTAACGATAATGCAGATGGAAGGAAGGGCGGGGAGGTGGGGATTTTCAAAAGAGGGTAAATCCTACCTGATAGTTAGCGGCGCAAAAGAGGAAGCGCTGTTAGAAGCGTTAGAGGAAGAGTTAGAATCACCGTTCAAAACTGCACTTTCAGAAGGTTTAGAACTAAGAGAAAGAGCAGCCTGCCAGAACAGAACGAAATCTATACTCAGCCTCATGATGTTAGGTCCAATGGTTCGCTACGGCAGAAACTGGAAAGATTCCATAAAAGAAACTTTCAGCGTAAAGAAAAATCCCCTTCTTCTCTCCCACCTCCAGCAGGTAGAAGAAGAACTGACCGACTTGGGATTTATAGAAAACGGAAAACCAACGCCTTTGTGCCTCACACTGGCAGCCTCTTACATCTCCCCCTACTGCTACCTTGAGTTTAAAAACAGGCTAAAACACGCAGAATCAGCAACCGAAGAAGAGAAAACCATACTTTACGCCTTTGCCGTCAGACCTCTAATAAAAAGGGATTTTTCACCGGGAACGCTGTTAACGTTTACAGGTGAAGGGTTCAAACCAGCTTCAGCACAGATAACCCACTACCTTCACAAAAGAGTTGGCGAAGTCGTAAAAGACAACTCTGATGTCCTCATTTTCTACGCTTTAGGAGACCTCTACCCCTTTAGCAACGTTGCCAGACCTCCTGGCGAACTCTCAAACCTCTCCTCAGAAAGCTCCCTTTTAGCCTCATTCTTGTGCAGGATAAACGCTTTAGACTTTGACACCGTTCACAGAATTACGATGATGATAAGGCAGGGCATTCCTTTCAGTTATTCCCTTTTAGCCGCCGTTGAGGGATTGGGCTACATGAGAGGAAACGCTTTAGTCAGAGCTGCCAAACTAACAGGGCTTTCAAACGAAATTGCACTCATAAACAGTTTAAAAGAAAAACAGAAAGAAACGTTGGAAGCTCTAAAGGAGACGCTATCGATAAGACTTTCTTCAAAAGATGCCGTAAACAGAGAATTCAACAGGATTGTTAAGATAGTAGAAAAGGTTAAATTTCCTCTTGGCAACCTCAAACTGCTAAGATTTTTAGCATCAACTTTCATCGGTAGGGAAAAAGCACTTAAACTATCAAAAGAAGAAGCACTGGAGGTGCTGTTTGAGAACGTCACGGGACAGAAAAAAGATAAAAGTTAGAATAGACGGCAAGTTAAAAGAGTTGGAGCTAAATCCCCAAAACGCACCTAATAATTCGGCACTTTTAAGGCTTATTGAGTATAAGTATCTCTTCCCTCAACGCTCTATTAAACACGTCGAAAAGAACGGAGAAATCATTCACCCTTCAAGGATTGACGAAATAGAAGACCTCTCAAAGCTCAACATCGTTACAGAACCCTCAACAGACATGGTAAGAAAACAGATAGAACTTGCACTTTTAGCTTTAGACGCAATGATTACTTCAATACCGAAAATAGTAGCAGACTGGAAAATCCACCCCGACCTCGCCAAGCTACACCTAAACAACATTTTAGACTCCTTGGATTGGTCTGTAAAAGTTGTAGAAAACGGAGCAAAAATCCTCCCCATTTACGAAGGTTTAGACGAAGCAATAGCAAAGTTAGAAGACGCCGTTTTTCAGTTAGACGACCTCCTTTATGAGGGAAAAGAAATGGAAGCCTTGAGGGTGATGGAGGGGGATTTTCTTAAAGCTATTCGGGAATGGCAAAATTTCCTAAAAGGAATGGTAAGATTTATCAAATCAGCTCCGGGAGAAACCCATTGACAATAATAGCAGCTTTTATCGTAGGGCTTATCATTGGAAGCTTTTTAAACGTTTGTATTTACAGAATTCCAAAAGGAGAATCCATCATTTCCCCTCCCTCCCACTGTCCCGCTTGTGGAGAAAGGATAAAGTGGCACGATAACATCCCCCTAATAAGCTACCTGCTTCTAAAAGGGAAATGCAGGAATTGCGGTCACCCTATATCCGTTCAATACCCTTTGGTCGAGCTCCTAACAGGTTTTTTAACTGCAGCCGTAGTTTACAGGTTCGGGTTAACCCTAACATCCTTTTATTACGCTATCTTTATATGGAGTCTAATCGTAATTTCCCTCATAGATATAAAAACCATGCTGGTTCCCGTAAAACTATGCTACTTTACAATGCTTTTCGGAATTCTCC
>JAMOPR010000052.1 GCA_027064485.1 Desulfurobacteriaceae bacterium
TGTTAACATTATGGAGTTTGTTAAAGCGTTTAATGCTGCGACGGCAGATAAAAAAGGTTTGGTAATTCCTGTTGTAATTACCATCTATGCCGATAGGTCGTTTAGTTTTGTTCTTAAAACTCCACCGGCTTCTGTTCTTATTAAGAAAGCAGCGGGAATTGAAAAAGGAGCTCATCATCCGAAAAAGGAATGGGTAGGGCAGATTACCAAGGAACAACTTAGGCAGATTGCAGAACAGAAGATGCAGGACTTGAACTGTTATGATATAGAAGCAGCAATGAGAATCATTGCTGGAACAGCGGAAAATATGGGTGTAAAAATAGTTGATTGATTTAAGTTTATTAGACCACCTTTCGGGTGGGAGGCAATATAAAAGCCGAAGGAGGAGAAGATGCCAAAGCGTGGAAAGAAGTATATGAATGCCCTTGCACTGGTGGATAGAAAGAAGCTCTATCCACTTGATGAAGCCATTTCTCTTGTTAAGAAGATGGCTGATGTGACGAAAAGGAATTTTGACCAGACAGTAGAAATGGCTGTAAGACTTAACGTTGACCCTAAGTATCAAGACCAGATGGTTAGAGGGAGTGTTGTTCTGCCTCATGGCTTAGGAAAAGAAAGAGTAGTCGCTGTTATTGCTCAAGGAGAAAAGTTAAAAGAAGCTCAAGAAGCTGGTGCAGACTACGTTGGAGGAGATGACCTTATTCAGAAGATTCAGCAAGGTTGGCTTGATTTTGACGTTTTAATAGCTACTCCTGACATGATGGGTAAAGTTGGTAGATTGGGAAGAATATTGGGTCCTCGTGGACTTATGCCTAACCCTAAAACAGGAACGGTTACCTTTGATATAGCCAAAGCTGTAAAAGAAGCGAAAAGTGGTAAGGTTGACTTTAAAGTTGAAAAGGCTGGTATTGTTCACGCCCCGATAGGAAAGGTTTCTTTTGAGGAGCAAAAATTACTTGAAAACGCTGTTGCTTTGATGAAAGCGATTTTGGCTGCTAAGCCTTCAGGAGCAAAAGGGCAGTATGTAAAAAGTATTGCTGTATCTGCTACTATGGACCCAAGCGTAAAAGTTGATATTTTTGATGCCATCAATAGGGCTCAAACTGCTGAATAATAATCTTGACAAACCGAAAATTTTGAATAAGATTAGCGCTGCAGTTTTGCATGAGCGGTCGTAGAGGGTAGGTGCGGGAAGCTTAAATGCCTATGGGCAGCCTACTTGAGACCGGAGAGTCTTACTTTCTATCTCCAATCCTTCCCTCTACGTCCCGCCTTAAAACCCTCAGGAGGTAACTCCGTTGAAAACGAGAAAACATAAAGAACAGATAGTTAAGGAGTTAAAAGAGAAGTTTGAAAAAGCGCCGTTAGTTATTCTTACAAACTTTCAAGGAATGACGGTGGCTGAAAGTAATGCCCTTAGGCGTAAGCTTAGAGAAGCTGGTGCAGAATATAAGGTTGTAAAAAATACGCTCATGAGGTATGCGTATCCGGGCACTCCTGTTGAGCAGATTAAAGATGCTTTTGTAGGTCCTACTGGTATTGTTTTCGCCTTTGAAGATATCGTTTCTGCAGCTAAAGCCCTGAAAGAGTTTATGAGCGGTGAGGATTCCAAACTACAATTTAAAGCTGCCGTTGTAGAGGGTAAAGTTGCTGATTATGAGATGATTAAACAACTTGCGGAACTTCCATCAAGAGATGAACTTCTTGGTCAACTTGCCTTTACTCTTAAGTATCCTGTTAACGCTGTTGCTTGGTCTCTTGAGAACCTATTTACAAAACTTGTTGCAGTTCTTGAAAACGTTAAGGCAGAGAAAGAAGGAGCTAACGCTTAAAAATTTAGAATTAACCATAGGAGGAGTAAAATGGCTGAAATCACAAAGGAGCAGATTATTGAAGCTATCAAGAACATGACAGTTCTTGAACTTGTTGACCTCATCAATGCTATTAAAGAAGAATTTGGTGTTTCTGACATGCCTGTTGTAGCTGCAGCTGGTCCTGTAGCTGCTGGCGGTGCTGCTGGAGCAGCTGCGGAAGAAAAGACTGAATTTGATGTAATTCTTAAGTCTCCAGGTGCTAAGAAGATTAATGTAATCAAAGTTGTTAGAGAAATTACAGGACTTGGGCTTAAGGAAGCAAAAGAGCTTGTTGACAATGCTCCAAAGCCTGTTAAGGAAGGAGTTTCAAAAGAAGAAGCTGAGGAAATCAAGAAGAAGCTTGAAGAGGCTGGTGCTGAAGTAGAAATAAAGTAATCTTGCACTTGACCTTAAACTGGAATATAATTCATCTGCTGGGAGACTGCCTATGGGGTAGTCTCCCTTCTGCTATTTAAATAACAGAAAAAATCCTGATTATAGACGAGGTCAGTATGGGAAAAGTAAAAAAAACTGCTCCTTCCAAAGAAAAAATCTCTATAAAGTCCTTACCAAGAAAAAGCTTTGCAAAGAGAGAAGAAAAGTTTCCTATTCCCGATTTGCTTCAATTTCCTTTTGAATCTTACGAAAGGTTCTTACAGCTCAACAAAGCCCCTCATGAAAGGGAAAATGTGGGGCTTGAATCAGCGTTTAGACAAGCGTTTCCTATTATAGATGAAGCAACTGGTGTAGAGATACACTATAAGGGTTATGAAATAGGTGATTGGTATTGCAAGTGCGGAAGGTTTCAGGGACTTGGCGGTAAAGGTGTGGTTTGCCCAAAATGCGGAATGGAAGTTGTTTTCCGTCCAAAATATTCTCCTGATGAGTGTAAAGAAAGGGGAATAGATTATTCTGCTCCTTTGAGAGTTCTTTTCGAGCTTCACGTGTGGCAAAAAGACCCAAAAACTGGTGAGAAGATAGCACCGATTATCAAAGAAAATAAGATGTATTTTGGTGAAATTCCCCTTATGACTGAGAGGGGAACATTTATCATAAACGGCACAGAAAAGGTAGTTGTTAGCCAGCTTCACAGGTCTCCAGGGCTCTTCTTTAAGAACGAAATTTCTAAAACTACCCAGGTTGCTCGTATCATTGATATTGCGAGTATTATTCCTGCAATGGGTTCATGGCTTGAATTTGAAATACCTCATAATGAAGTTCTTTATGCCAAGATAGATAGAAAAAGAAGATTTATTGGAACTTATCTATTGAGAGCTTTTGGGATTAGAACTGATGAAGAGATTTTAGATATATTCTATGGCGATAAGATAGAAACGTTTAGAGTGGAGAACGGTGAAATAGTAAACGTTGAAACCGGAGAGATTAAATCACAGGAAGAACTTACCGGATATTATTTGGTTTCCGATATTATTGACCCTGAAACGGGAGAAGTTATCCAAGAGGCTTATGAAGAACTCTCTACAAGTTCCAGAAAACTTCCGGAAGGAGCAGAATTTAGGGCAATAAATAAAAAATCCACCCCCTACGGCGCCGTCATCGTCAACACCCTCAGGAAAGAGAAGAGAGACAGAGTTAGAGAAAAGATAGAAGACCCTCTCATTGCTGCTTACGTTGAAATATTCAGAAAAGTAAGACCTGGCGATACGGCAACTGTTGAGGGTGCTAAAAAACTATTTGAATCTATGTTC
>JAMOPR010000053.1 GCA_027064485.1 Desulfurobacteriaceae bacterium
AATGAATTCTCTTTCTAAGAGGTTTTCCTTTCTCGTTTCTTCGTGCTCATCAACGTTAAAAAACTTGTGGAAAGGGCGGGAAACAACCTCTTTGGTGGACTTTCTGAAGGTTATCCCCCTTAACTCTCTCTTTAAAGAAGAATCAAAAACCTTAGGAGCGTTATACCTGTAGAAAACCTTAACGAAATCCCCTTGTTCCAAAACTTTAAAATGTTTATTCCCTTCTATTTCTTTAAGGACAGAACTTAGTTTAACTTCCATCAGCTAACTTTTTGAAGAACAGAAGCAAGGTCTACCCTTCCCTCGTAAAGTGCTTTTCCGACAATCGCCCCTGCAACGTTCTCTATCTTAGACAACCTCAGTATATCTTCTTCCGAAGAGACACCACCAGAAGCTATAACGGGACGATTAACTGCAGCGGCAAACTTTTCTATTTCCTCAAAGTTGGGACTCGTCAGCGTCCCGTCCCTTGAAATATCCGTGTAAACAAACCCCCATATATCCATAGCATCGTAATCAGAAGCCAAAGAAACGGCAGGAATTTCAGTAACTTCCACCCATCCTTTAGTTGTAACCATCCCGTTCTTTGCATCTATACCCAAAACGATTCTACCGGGATATCTATCAACCATTTCTTCAAACAAGTCTGGATTTTCAACGGCAACAGTTCCCACAATAACTCTGTCAACGCCTATTGAAAACAGTTTATCGAGAGCTTCTATCGTTCTAACTCCACCGCCAAACTGAATGGGGACAGAAACAGATTTAACAATTTCCTCCACTATAGCAATGTTTTTAGGAACCCCCTCAAAAGCACCGTCAAGGTCAACAACATGAATCCTTTTAGCGCCTAAAGATTCCCACTTCTTAGCAACTTCTACCGGATTTTCAAAGTAAACTTTCTCCTTATCTGCCCTACCCTGATAAAGCCTTACACATTTTCCACCTTTTATATCAACTGCTGGAATGACTTCAAACATTAATTCCCTCCCAAACAAAAACTACGTGTTCTCTACAAAGGGATCTGTCTTAAGCATATAGACAAATAAAGCAATAAACATGAAAAGTATGAAAAAAACTGCAAGGATATCAACCATCTTCAACCTCTTTAAGCAGGTTTATCAGCTTTGTTAATTTACGCCACACAAAGGCATAAAGAACCGAAATTAAAAATACGGATACAACTCCTACAATACTCCATTTTGAATTTATTCCTTGCTTGTAGATTTGTGCAATTGACGCAGAAATATCCAGAACAAGCACGTAGATAACCGCCTTCAAATTCTCCTTCCAAACGCCAATTTCTTCTTTCAGCGCTTCCTTCATCAAATCCCCAGAACGTCAAACATCGTGTAAAGCCCAGGCTCCTTGCCAACTACCCACTTAGCAGCAACTATTGCACCTCTTGCAAAAGTTTCTCTGCTCGTTGCTCTGTGGGTAAGCTCAAGCCTTTCTCCTAAAGTAGCAAAGAAAACCGTATGATCTCCTACAACATCTCCCATTCTTGCAGAGAGAACGCCCAATTCATCAGGCTTTCTCTCTCCCACTATCCCTTTCCTGCCGTAAACAGCAATATCGTCAAGGTTTTTACCTAACTTTTCTGCGATTATCTCAGCCAATTTCACAGCAGTTCCAGAAGGAGCGTCTTTCTTAAACCTGTGGTGTATTTCAAAAATCTCTATATCGTATCCCTTGTCTTTCAAAACTTCCGCAACTTCAGCAACCAACTTAAAAAGCAAGTTAACCCCTAAACTCATGTTGGGAGAAAAAACAATGGGAACAACTTTTGAAGTCTCTACTATTTTCTTCCTTTCCTCATCAGAAAACCCTGTAGTTCCTATAACCAAAGCTATCCCTAAATCTTTAGCGTCTTCTAAAAGGTCTAAAGTCGCCTGAGGAACGGTGAAATCAATTACAACATCAGGCTTTTCAGGAAAATCTTTTATAGATGGATAGAACTTGACTCCTTCGATAAACTCCTTCCCGATGAGATGAGAATCTTCCTTTTCCGTTACGCCAACAAGTTTAAGGTTTTCATCTTCAAGAACCAATTTAGCTATGAGACTTCCCATTCTACCTGCTGCACCGGTAACACCAACCTTAACCATTACTTACCCCTTTCTGTTTCCTCTTATTTCAAACCACTTAACAATTCCGTAAACAACGCCCAGTATAAAAATAAGGGCTCCTATACCCAACTTGAATTCAACAGGCTTACTGTGCTCCAGCGATACAACGAGTGCCTCCCTTATTGTAGCTGCAAGAGCAACGCTCACAAAAGCACTAACAGCTAACTCTCCTCCCAACATAAACTTGATTTCACTACTTAACAGCTCAAGAACCGTCCACAGAATCAGTAAATCACCAAGCGCAGCAATAAGCCCGTGGGCAAGGTCTCCGTGGAAGAAGTGGGATATGTCTATACCAAACAACACAATAACGAAAATGGCGAGAAACATAAGACCTAAAAGAATAGCCATATCCATAAAAACGGCAAACTTCTTGCTGAAATTGATAACAAACCTTTCAAACTTTCCAGATTCAAGGAAAGTTCTAAGCTCCGAATCTACGTAGTAAGAAACCAAAACATCTTCGTTCAAAGCCAAAAGCTTTCTGAGGGAACGGTTGAGGTCTTCCATTCTTTCAAAAACTTCATCAATAACAAACCCTTCAAGTATTTCTGTCTTCTTCGGGTCACATACTGTTTCCTGCTCTTCTTTAATTTGCCCGAAAAACGATTGAGCCTTCTCAGAAAAAAACTTGGCAACCCTTCTTGTGCAGAATCTACCGACAAAATTCATTGCAACAATGATGTAGTGGGGAGGAATACCCTCTTCAACGTGAACCTTTGCAATTCTCAAAAGATAAAGCAAATATTCAGAGTCATACTTTCCAGAAAACAGCTTTCTATACCACTCTTTTATGGTTCTCTTCAGCTTTTGAAGCTTGGCTTCAGGAATGTATTCCTTTATATCCTCAAACTTCATTAAGTTGTCGTAAAAAGCATCGGCAAACTCATCCTCATAAGGAAGCAGAATGTTTCCCAAAAACTGCATATTCTTAACGTCTTTTTCCCTTATCTCGAAATAGTAAAAAAGTTTTTCCAAATCTCTATAATTCAAAGAAAGGCTCATTGTAAAACTCCAGCCTTTCTCAAGATTTCACTAAGCTTCTCCTCTTTATCAGGAGACATAGGACACAAAGGTAACCTAAACTCCTTTTCCATTCTTTCCATAAAATGAAGGGCAGTCTTAACGGGAATAGGATTTGTATCTATAAACATGGCTTTAGAAACAGGATAGAGTTCAAGGTGTAACTTCATAGCCCTTGAAATATCCCCACTTACAAAGCTTTCATACATCTCAACCATTTTAGCCGGCAGAACGTTAGCAGTAACAGAGATAACGCCTTTAGCTCCAACAGAAAGCAAAGGATAAAACGTTAGGTCATCACCAGAGAGAACTTCGATTTTCTCTCCACACAATCTAACTATTTCGGTAGCTACGTTTGTGCTTCCGGTAGCCTCTTTA
>JAMOPR010000054.1 GCA_027064485.1 Desulfurobacteriaceae bacterium
AGAACCCAAAACAGAGGTTTTAAAAGATGCTATCTTTTTCCTTGAAAAAACCAAACTTCAGAAAGTTTCCGTTTATACCTGCTTTAATCCTCCAACAACTTTAGCAGAAAGTTTTAAAGTAGAAGGAAAAACGGTAAAGACCATTAAAGAATTGAAAACCTGCGAAAAGGAAATGTTAGAAAATCTACAAGATGAAAACTACGGACTTATCGTTTTGGAGGATAAATATAAAGAACTTCCTCTGTTCTTCGGTATTAAAACACTTCCCATAATAATTTCAGAACAAACACTTTCACCCGTAATGGTAGCAAGAGGAACAACACCTATCGAGAAAATATTAGTTCCCGTATCAGGTTCTTTCAGCAGCTTCCGAGCCCTTGAAGCAGGAATAGAAATGGCACTCATGTGGAAATGCGAACTCATTGCTCTCCACGTTTCTATTTCGGAAAACAACTCAAAAATTCAAGGATTAAAAGAAAGGATAATTAGATTTTCAAATATGTATAAAGTTCCCATAGAATTCAAAGTAAAAATAGGAAATCCCATTTCAGAATTTGCAAAGGAAAGCAAGAAAGCCAACTTAGCAATAATAGGTGCAAGAAAAGGAAGGAAAACAAACTGGTTCAATCCATACCCACCCTATCACATGATGCATAGAGCAAAATGCTCTTCAATCCTTATTACTGTAGGTGAATGATGAATGAGTCTTTAACTGCAATAATATTAATTGCATTAGGTATATTGTTTGTTCCCTTTTTAAGTAAATTGTTGCGAATTCCAGTAGCAGTTGGTGAAATCTTATACGGTATCATTATAGGAAAATCCACCCTCCACCTCGTCCACCCCGGTCAGTGGCTTGACTTTCTATCTTCTTTCGGCTTTCTACTACTGATGTTTGTCGCAGGTCTTGAAGTAAAACTGCAGGAAATTTACGCTCTACCGGCACGTTCTAAAATCGTTTATTTACTTCTACCTCTAACCATTTTTGTCCTTTCATTCAGCTCAGGCAAAATCCTAAACTTCCCCACAGTAGTTTCAATAGCCATAGGTGTAGTATCGGTCGGCATCGTCGTGTCTGTTTTGCGGGAAAAGAACCTACTCTCAACAAAATTCGGCAAAACGCTTTTTACCGCAGGCATAGTAGGAGAAGTAGCAAGTATTTTAGTTCTCACTTTTTATTCTCTATATAGTCAGTTCCATTTAGGAATAGAATTCTGGATAGGATTAATGAAATTAGCAATTTACTTGGCAGTAGCAAGGCTCGTCCTTGTTTTCCTAAAAAGCTTTGTCTGGTGGTTCCCCAACAGGTTCAAGTTCTTTTTCGAAAAAAACCCTTCCGAAATAGGCGTCAGAATCAGCTTAGCCGTAATGTTCATGCTTTCCGTTGCAGCATCCTTAATACATATAGAACCCATAATCGGAGCGTTCATAGCCGGAATGATATTTTCAACCGTTTTTGAAGACACCGAAAACATAGAAGAAAAACTCTCCGGCATAAGTTTCGGTTTCCTTATTCCTATATTCTTCATCTACGTAGGGCTTAACTTCCAAATGCCCCGCTTCTCAGCAGAAACCCTCAAGCTCCTCATAACGATAACCGTTCTTTCAATGGTCATCAAAGTAGCTTCATCGCTCATTCTTACATTTGAAGGATTAAAGCCAAAAGAAGCAGTTGCTTCCGGACTACTTTTATCAGCACCACTCACGCTTGTAGTCGTTACTGCTGAGCTGGGAAAAGAACTTAAATTAATTAGTGAAGAAACTGAAGGAATTCTCATACTGTTTGCAATATTAACCGGTATAGTTGCACCTGTTTTGTTTAACCTACTCATCAAGGAGAACCAAGTTGAAAGTAGCAATAGTTGACGGATATGTTGACGAACCCACCTGTTTGGGCGTCCCGCCTTACATATCAACCTACGTCCGATACGTTGCAGGAGCGCTGGTAAAAGGTGGAATACCAGAAGAATCTATCAGCTACTTTGCAATAGATGATTTAAGGAAAAATCCAGAAAAGTGGAAAGAGTTAGAAGATTATGATGTTCTTTTCCTAATAACAGGAATAACCGTTCCAGGAAGGTATTTGGGCGGAAAGCCGATAACAAAGCAAGAAATAGAAAGAATCGGTAACTTACCTCCCTACAAAATCATAGGAGGACCCATTCAATTTGGCTTTGCCCTAAAAGGAGGCGTAAAAGCTAAATCTCTACCCTTTGAAAACTTTCAGTTAGTATGCAAAGGAGACATTGAGCTTGCAGCTTATTACGTTGCAAGGTATCTATCGGAAGGAAGAGAACTACCTGAAGGAACGTTCACAGAAAGAAGAACGGCAAAACACGCAGACGCTTTCGCACCTTTAGGAGCTTTCATAACAAAACAACACTTTTACTATCCTTACGTCATTTGCGAAATTGAAACTTACAGAGGTTGTGAAAGAAAACATCACTGCTCTTACTGCACAGAAAGCTTTTACGGTCATCCAGATTTTAGAAATCCCGAGAAAATCGTTGAAGAGATAAAAGCGCTGTTAAACAGTGGCGTTAAATACTTTAGAATCGGCAGACAGCCAAATATACTGGGTTACCTGTCAACACCTTCAGACAAAGAATTTCCCAAACCTAACGTAGAAGCAGTGTGCAGATTATTCAAAACCATCAGAGAATCGGGAGAAATTAAAACCCTTCACATAGATAACGTAAACGCCGGAATGATTGAACATTTCCCTGAAGAATCAAAAAAAATTCTCAAGTGTATCGCCACATACGACACGGAAGGAGACATAGCGCCCTTCGGTCTTGAAACTGCAGATGAAGAGGCAATAAAGAAAAATTTTTTAAAAGTAAACCCAGAAGGAATTAAAAAGGCTATAAAAGTCGTTAACGAAGTTGGCGCTTTTAAAGAAAGGGAAGATGGAATTTATAAACTACTTCCCGGAATAAACTTTTTAGTAGGACTGCCGGGCGAAACGAAAAAAACGTTTGAAAAAAACAAAGATTTTTTAAAATCTGTAGTTGATGAAGGACTTCTTTTAAGAAGAATAAACATAAGGCAGGTTATAGTTTTTGAAGGAACACCAATAGCAGAAATGGTAAAAAGAACAAAAACAAAATACAGGAAAGAATTTGAAAAGTTTAAAGAATGGGTTAGAGAAGAGATAGACCTTCCCATGATGAAAAGAGTTTTTCCCGTCGGAACGGTAATAAAAGACGTCCTGTTAGAAGCTCACGATGGCGACCATACTTTAGGAAGGCAGATAGGCACCTATCCAATACTGGTAAGAATCCCGGAAAAGTTAGAGCTGTTTAAAACCGTAAACGTAGTTGTAGTAGGACACAGAGAACGCTCTGTAATCGGTATTCCTGTCCCGATAAATATAAACACAATCTCTCATAAACTACTTTCTTACATTCCGGGAATTTCAAAAAAGTTAGCTTCTGAAATAATTCTAAAAAGACCTTTTAAAAGCAACGTTGAACTGCTCTCACTCTTCCCGCAGTTAGAAA
>JAMOPR010000055.1 GCA_027064485.1 Desulfurobacteriaceae bacterium
AGCATTAATCTTTTCGTTCATTCCAGCCTCTTAGTTAAAGAATATCTCCATAATATTATGCCTATTCTAATCTATCGCCAACTTTAATACGGTAACCCCTTACAAAATCCCCCCCACTCATCTCCTTCCTACCTTCCGGCTTAAGGCGCAAAATCTTCAAACAACCTTTTCCGGTAGCAACAACTAACTCTTCATCTGCTTTTACAACCGTTCCCGGCGGAAAATCGGAATCACAATCAACAGGTTCAGCACAGGTTATTTTCAATCTTTTACCCTTATAGGTAGTATAAGCAGAGGGCCACGGCGTAAAAGCCCTTACTTTATTAAAAATTTTTTCAGCAGGCTCTTTCCAATCTATCCTTCCCATCTCCTTAGTTATACGGGTGCAGTAAGTAGCCCTCGAATGGTTCTGCGGAATAGGTTTGATTTCACCCTTTACATATAACGGAATAGTTTCTACCAAAAGCTCAGCTCCAACTTCAGCCAGCTTATCGTGAAGAGTTTCCGCATTATCGTTTTTCTCTATGGGAACAACTTTTTGCGAAAGAATATCTCCGGCATCCAACTCTTCCGAAATTTTCATCACAGTAACGCCGGTCTTTTCTTTCCCGTCAAGCAAAACCGATTGAATAGGAGAAGCTCCCCTATATTCTGGAAGTAGAGAAGCGTGAAGGTTTATACACCCGTAACGGGGCAGATTCAGTAACCAGGAAGGCAAAATTTTTCCGTAAGCCACAACAACTATTAAATCTGGAGACACATCTTCAAGCAGTTTTCTAAACTCCTCGTTATCTTTTATCTTTTCCGGTTGAACAACCGGAATTTCCAACTTTTCTGCCAACACCTTCACAGGCGGCGGAGTTAATTTTCTCCCTCTACCTGCTGGCTTATCGGGCTGCGTGACCACAAGAGGAATATCAAATCCGCTATCTACCAACGCCTTCAGAGAAGGAACAGCAAAGTCGGGCGTTCCCATAAAAACTATCCTTTCCTTCAAGTTAAAACCTCCTCTAACTTTGAGATAGGAAAACTCCCTTCTCTTAAAACTTCCCACTTATCGGAAGTAAATCTAATAAGCGTGGAAGGCTGATTTCCGCACTTTCCTTCAACACACAGAGGAATGCTATCCCCAAAATACTCAAAACACTCCTTGCAACACTTTACAGGAACTAACCCCTGAGGGTTGGCACTGGGGGCAAAAAGTGGAAACACCTCTTCCAAAATTTGCAGTAAAACTGCATCGTTCGGAATTCTCACAGCAACGTCATCCCTTTTTAACACTCTTCTCAAAGGACTCTGTAGCTTTAAAGGAAATACAACTGTAAGAGGTGCGGGCCAAATGGAAGAAAAAACTTCTTTTCGCTTTACCTCTATTCCCAAACTTTCCATCTGCTCAATTGAACGGAAAAGAAGAATAAGCGGTTTACTTTTGTCACGACCTTTAACGGCGTAAACCTTTTCCAGCGTGCCGGGCAGAAGAGGATTACCCAAAAGACCGTAAATGGTATCTGTAGGAAAACAGACAATTTTCCCTTCTTTCAAACAACGAACAACTTCGGAAACACAGCTAACTTTCTCTATTATTTTCATTATCTTTCATCTCTAAGAGGTGCTTGTTGTAGAGGAAAACCAGCTCGTTAAGGTTACAGTTGAGTTCTTTAGCAACAGGCGGACATTTGGCTTTAAGTATGAAGAATATATCTGCATCTCTTATTCCGTCCAACGTCTCAAAGTTTGCCTGACCTTTTGAAACTACGAAGAAAGCTTTCCTCCAGTGTTCTTTAAACTCATCTGACACAAATTCAAAATCAACGCCTATAAAGTCTTTTCCTGTAGTAATCAGTTCATCTGCTATCTCTGCAGCTCCCGTCTTTAAAGCATCTTCAACAGTTGCATCGTTTAGAATGGGACCTCCTCTAACGGCTAAGACAACTTTTAATCCCCTATTTTTAAGTTCTCTCAAAAGAAACTTGTCAAAAACTATCTCTCCGGCATTATCGGCAAGGTAGAGAACGGTCTTTCCGGGGACTAAGAATCTCTCAAAGATAGCCATATCAAAGTGGGCAAAAGGAGTTTTAAAGAAATTTTTTATCTCTTCGTTCAAGTCGAATTTGCGGGGAACTCCAAAGTCTATAACGTTACCCAAAGCCGCCAACTTAACCGCCGTAGAAAGCTTATCCTCAGCCGGCTCATATATTTCTTTAGTCAAAATCGGCTCAAGTCTTAGGGCTACGTCGTTATACTTATCCTTCAAAACCTTGTAAGGGTCTCCTATCCGCGTTTTCTCCTTAAACAACCTGTGGAGCAACGTAGCGTTATGACCCGGAGAAGCATTTTCTTTCAAGTTCCTGCCCAAAAAGGCAGAAGACTCTTTTAAAATGGACATTGTCTTTTCTCTTGAAAGCCCAGCTACCTTTGAAACGTTAAGTATCTGCTTCAAAAAACAGGGCAAACAATCCGGATAAACTTTCATATCACCCCTCAAGAACCTTTTTCTTCATCTCTTCCCTATACTTCTTTAATTTCTCCTTAAGCTCCGGATACTTAATAGCCATTATTTCAACGGCTAAAACTGCAGCGTTTTTGGCTCCAGCCTTACCTATCGTTACCGTTGCAACGGGAATTCCACCGGGCATTTGAACGATTGAAAGCAGAGAATCAATCCCTTTTAACGGAGAAGCATCAAGAGGAACTCCTATAACGGGAAGAACCGTTTTTGCTGCAATTACTCCTCCTAAATGCGCAGCGTATCCGGCAGCAGCAATGATTACCTCGTATTCTTCTTCTGCTTTTTCGCAGAAGCTGATAACTTCATCTATCGTCCTGTGAGCCGAAAGCACCTTTACATCGTAAGGGACACCGAACTCTTCCAAAACTTTAGTGCAGGCTTCCATAACCGGCATGTCAGACTTACTTCCCATGATAACTGCTACTTTTTTCATTTCAGAACCTCCCGAGGAATTGCCAGTTTAGATGCATTTCCTGCTTTATCTACAGCTACCACACCAATTTTGGAAGGACAAACTTTAAAGTGGAAATATACTGCATCTTTTGTAAGCGTAAAATTACCGCTGTCTGACACTACCTTATACGAAACCACATCCTCTGACGGCGAAGGCTCCCAAACTAAAGTGCAACCCTGGGAAGAAACAACAAGAACGGGATTTTGTGGAGGTAGTGGAAAAGTCCTATCAGCCGGAGTTAACTCGTAAGCTTGAGAAAGTTTTCCTTTGTAAACCCTTTCCGCATAGCGAAAGCTATACCTATAAGTCTTTCCGATTTTTAAGTTTTTATCGGTAAAGGAAACAGTTCCGGGCGGCAAAACTTTCAAAGGATTTAAATAAGGAGGCTGAGCGTTTCTGAAAATTTCTATTTCGTATTCAGAAGGAGAGAAGGTGAAAGTTACGTATCCGTCTCCCGCAACCGCTTTTTTAACGA
>JAMOPR010000056.1 GCA_027064485.1 Desulfurobacteriaceae bacterium
ACCACCATAAGGAACATCATCAACCACTCTGTGCTTATCGTAAGCGTAATCTCTGATATTTATAACGTTTACCTCAACTTTTTTAGATTGAACGGCTTTACCGATTATCCCTTCTCTAAGAAAACAATCAAAAAGTCCGGGGAGAACGGTAAGAACAGAAACTCTCATTCTTCCATACCTTCGAGGAGGGAGACAAGGATTTTTTTATTTTTTAAGTCAACCTCTTTTACAAATTGGTTTATAAACGGAATAAGAATCCTTTTGCCGTCGGATTTTTCCACCTCTAAGATATGGCTGGCAGGCTGTTCAAGTATTTCAACAACTTTGCCTATTTTCTTTCCGTCTTCCGTAAAAACATCACAACCTAAAAGGTCAGAGAAGTAGTATTCACCTTCTTCCAACTCTACCTGACTGTTTTTATCTATCCAGATTTCACTTCCTATCCTTTCTTCTGCCGCCGTTCTGTCGTTTACTCCTTCAAACTTCACTATGTAAAGGTCTTTATAGGGTTTCATAGATTCTATCTTGAGATTTTCCTTTTTCGTCCCTCTGTAAACTGGTATTTCGCTTAAAGATTCTATCTGCCTTTCAAATACGTCAGATTCAGGCTTAACCTTTACATCTCCTCTTACGCCGTGAACTCCAACGATTTTCCCTATAAGAACATCGTTTTTGTGGTCAAAAACCCTTTTAACGCGCCTTTCAAGAATTGCTTTAACGCCTTTCTTCTTCATCGTTCTCCTTTAAATCCCCCCAAAAGGGGGGGGAGAAATTACTTATAGTTTTCAATGGCTTTTTTAATCATCTCTTTGGCAACGTCACTACCTTTGAACTCTTTGACTTTAACCCACTTACCCGGCTCTAAATCTTTATAGTGCTCAAAGAAGTGTTTTATTTCATTTAGCGTAGCTTCTGGTAAATCGCCTATTTCTTTAACGTTTGTAAATGTAAGGTCAAGCTTGTCAACGGGAACTGCTAAGATTTTTTCGTCCTGTCCGCTCTCATCCTCCATTACCAAAACGCCGATAGGTCTACACCTGATTACGCTTCCCGGAACTACAGGCTGTCTGGATATTACTAAAACGTCAATTGGGTCACCATCGTCTGCTAAAGTGTTTGGAACGAAACCGTAGTTTGCCGGGTAAAACATTGGCGTAAAGAGAAATCTATCTACAAAGATGGCGCCGCTTTCTTTATCCACTTCGTATTTGACGTTAGAACCTTGCGGAATTTCTATAACTGCGTAGATATCTTCTGGTGGGTTTTTGCCGGGGGGGATTTTTTTTACGTCCATACCTTCCTCCTGTTTTTAAATTTTTGCCTTGTTATTATACTCCAACTGGCTAATCCAAGACTTAGGAGGAAGGTAAATATGGCGGGGACGACGGGACTCGAACCCGCGACCTCCGGCGTGACAGGCCGGCGTTCTAACCAGAGCTGAACTACGTCCCCGAAAAGTGGTGGGCGGAACAGGGATCGAACCTGTGACCTCCAGCTTGTAAGGCTGGCGCTCTCCCAGCTGAGCTATCCGCCCAATTGACGATTGGAAATATAGGAAATACCATTTTCATTGTCAAGGTTAATAAACAAATTTTTCAGAGGTAAAGATGCAGGGCAGGGAAGCTTTAAAAAAAATCCCCCTCCTCTCCCCCCTTACCGACGCCCAGCTTTCAAAAATCCTTTCCGCATCTCTCGAAAAGCTCTACAACGCCGGCAGCGTTATATTCACTCCAGAAGACAGAGCCGAAGGTTTTTACATCTTAAAGGAAGGAAAAGTTAAAATTTTCAAAACTCAAAGAGGGAAAGAACAGATAATAAGAATATTTTCCGAACCAGCCTTTTTCGGGGAAGCTGCCAGCTTTACAGGCTGCAAATTTCCTGCATGGGCAGAAGCCATAGAAAAGTCAAAAATCATCTTTATCCCGAGAAAGGCTTTTATTTCCATACTGAAAGAAGACCCAGACATATCACTCAAATTCATGTCCGTAATGGCAAACAGGCTTCTCTACCTCACAAATTTAATAGAAAGCCTATCTCTAAAAAGCGCTCTTTCAAAAGTGGCTTCCTACATATTAAGAAATCAAAAAAACGGAAAACTGATATTCAAAACAAACCTTGCAGCGCTTGAATTAGGACTAACGAAAGAAACCGTCTCTCGAATGTTATCCAAACTCAAATCGTTAGAAGCAATAGAAAAGGAGGGCAATACTATTAAAGTAAAAAACTTTCAACTGTTACGAGAACTGGAGTAAGAAAATTTCTCCCTTACCTCATGCCTCAACCAATCCCAAGGAGCGTAGATAATCATTCTGGGACCGCTGAACTTCATCACTTCTTTAATTCTTTTTCTCATGTTTTGCTCATAACAGTGAATAGGACATTTTTTGCAGGAAGGTTTCCGTTCACCAAAAGGACATAAATCCAACCTTTTGTAGGCATAGTTGAGCAATTCTGCACAATCCTTACAAAGATTTCCCCTTTCTTTACCGTGCTTTTTCCAGCAATAAATCTCAATCATCTTTCTAATCGTTTGTTTTTCCCTCTCCACTCTTGAAGGCATTTATCCTCCATTAAATAGAAAAAGCCCCCAAAAGGGGGCAAACATTATATTCCCAACTCTTCTCTCTTCTTCATTATGTGGGCTTCTATACCGTTTGCAGCCTCAACTGGGTCATCACCTACGGCAATTTTTCCGCCAGTAAGACCTTCAACATCCTCGGTTAACAGCTTAACAACCTTATCTGAACCCGTCACAGGAGGAACAGGAGATATATGGGTGTAAAGTCCCATCGCTACAGCAGAAAATCCATCAACCACCGCCTTCTGCTCCATGTATTCCGGAGCCGTAACGGCAACTGGAAGTTGTGAAGGGTCAACGCCTAAAGCGTTTGCTATCGCAATAACTGTCATGACAATTCTTCCCGTATCGGTGCAAGTTCCAAAAGATAAAACAGGAGGAATACCTAAAGCCTTACAAACACCTGCCAGCTTAGAACCTGCATACTTATCAACAGCCTCCATCGTCTCAAGCCCAGCCTTTTGAAGACCTGCGTTTCCGCAACCTGCACCAATCACCAGAATATCTCTCTTTATCAATTCTTTGGCAATTTTTACCGTCATGCTGTCCTGTGGACCGTTTGCCAAAGATGTGCAGTTAACCAGCGCAACAACCCCTTTAATATCACCGTTCTTTATAACTTCAAGCAACGGAGTTAAGCTCCCACCTAAAGCCTTTACAATTGCTTCTGCAGAAAATCCCACTATAGCCTTCTGCTTAAAATTGGAAACATCTGTTTTCGGAGTGTTCCTCCTCTCTTTAAAGTTTTCAATAGCCCTCTTAATTATCTCCTCAGCCACCTTCTCTTCGTTACCGGGTTCATACTCAAGCCTTTCAGCTCCCGGAACGCCAATGATGTTAGACACAGCAATGAGCT
>JAMOPR010000057.1 GCA_027064485.1 Desulfurobacteriaceae bacterium
TTTCATCGTCTGCCACCAAAATTTTAGCCATCAACGCTCCTTCATAGGCAGATATATAGTTACTTCCGTCCCTATACCTTTTCTACTCTTAACCTTTACTTCCCCTCCGTGCTTCTTGATTATCTCTGAAGCGATGAACGCTCCCAAACCGCTCCCTCTGTCTTTAGTAGTATAAAAAGGAGCCAAAAACTGATTCAACTCCTGTTCGTTCATTCCGCAGCCTGTATCTCTAAGCCTTATAAAAATAAAACCAGAAGGTTGAATGGCATATCCCGTTTCAATAAAAATTTTCTTTAACTTTGAATCTTCCACAGCTTCAAGAGCGTTCTTAAAAAAGTTCATAAAAGCCTGCGTTATCCTGTCCGAATCCACAGAAATTTCCGGTAAAGAAGGGTCAAACAGGTAAGTAATTTCTATACCTTTTTCTTCTATACGCTCTCTAAAAAGATTTACAACATTCTGAATAATTTTGTGAATGTTAACGGGCTTAAAGTCTAAACGGGAAAAATCGAAGCTCCTAATTACATCGTTAAGAAGCCTTTCTATACGTTCTACCTCTTCTACAAGAACATTCACAAGTTCTTCGTCGTAACATTTTAGCCTCTGGAAAAGGCGGGCTGCCCCTTTTATACCGCTTAAAGGATTCCTTATTTCGTGAGAAAGTCCTTTGAGAAAAAGAAGTATATCTTCATCAAAGAGATTTTCCGTAGCAGGTTGAACGACAATAATTACCCCTCTAACAGCAGAAGAAACGTAAAAAGGAGCAAAATTTAAATAGTAATCACCTACTCTAAAACCCAAAATTTCAACCAGTTTTGAATGGGCTTCTCTTATCCTCTTACTTATACTTTCGGAATGGTCGAAAAACAAGCACAGAGGTTTACCTTGAAGGTATTTCAGAGAACGGTTGGCAAACGCCTCGAACTTTTGATTGGCATAAAGTATTCTCCCTTCCCCATCGGTAATCGCCACGGGGAAGGGAATGGAAAAGAGAACATCTTCTGCTCTCAAGTTATAGAAAGTCCTCCTTTGTTTCCACCGCCCTTAGGAAATTCTTTTATTTTTGAAAGGTCAATAGAACCAGCCGAAGGAAGTTCTATGCCGGCAGCAGCAGCTTTAAATTGTTGGTGGAACTCTTTAAGTTTTGACCTGTCAGTAACAGGAACGATAGCAGTAATCTGGCTTTTAAGAATGTAGGCTTCAACAGGTTCGTTTGCAGTTGGGTCCATAGGCATGATTGTAGCTTGTGCTCCTTTGGTTGTAGGAACTAAAGCGAAAACCCCAGCATCTTTGAGCTTGACGAATTCAGGAGTTACATCCTCTACTACGCCAATTATACCTGAAGACGGTATAACGCTTTCTCCTCCAGCTGTTTGGATGAATACTAACTTTCCTTTAAGGAACTCCATTTCTCCTCCTTAGGTTCTGTTTTGTAGAGATATTAAATATAGTCCAATAGCAGTAGCGTTTGAAACGTTTAAAGAGTTAACGTGACCTTCCATCTCTATCGTAACAACGTCATCAAGCTGCTTTTTTACAGGGTTTGATATACCGCGTCCTTCAGAACCGACAACGAGCCCTAAGGGAAAGGGGAAGGAATACTTGGAAAGTGGTTTACCGCCGGTTTCCAGTCCTATAAGCCAACCTCCCATTTTTTTAAACTCTTTTACCGCTTGAGAAAAACTGTTTACAACCGCATAAGGAACGTAAAAAACTGCCCCCGTAGAGGCTTTAACGACTGTATCGGTAATAGTTGCGCTTCTGTCTTTGGGTATCACTATTCCGCAAGCCCCAAAGGCGTCGGCTGAACGGAAAATAGCTCCCAAATTGTGAGGGTCTTCTATCCTGTCTAAAAAGAGAAGATAGCCGTTTGTATCTATCGTTCTTTGAACGAGTTCGTTAAAGTCCGAAGGTTCTACCGGAGAAACAACTGCAACTATACCCTGATGCTTTTTAGTTTTCGCTATCTCGTCAAGTTTTTTCCGCGGGACTCTCACGATTTTAGCGTTGGGGTGAGAAGAGGAGAGGAGGGGGAGGATTTTTTCTCTATCCCTAAAAGAATGTTCCACATAAACTTTCAATATAGGATACCCAGACCTGACAGCTTCGGCAACAGGATTTATTCCGTAAATAACCATTTCATCACTTTCCGGTGTTATTAAAGATACATGCATTAACGCATTTTATATCGTCAGATGTGCCCTCTTCTCCATCAGGACCAGGAGAAATAAGCGTAAACGTCTTCCCATCAGAAACGTAAACGAAATTATTACCCCAAGCATCTTTAGGAACAGCATCCATATAAGGACCTTTCCAGTTTTTAGGGACGGGTTCCGTTTCTGGCTTTTCAACAAGAGCTTTCAAACCTTGGGAAGTAGTAGGATAAAAAGAATTATCTGCTTTATAAAGCTTAAGCGCCTGTTCAATACTTTTCATTTGAGTTTGAGTAACTGTAACTTTTGCTTCTTCCCCCCTTTTTAAAAACTTTGGAGCAACCAAAGCTGCTAAAAGTCCCAAAATAACTATAACAATCATAAGCTCTATTAAGGTAAATCCCTTCTTTCTTTGCATAGGATTCCTCCTTCTAAAACTGCTTAATTGCAAACTTACAAAAATTTTCAAGTAACTTTAAACCTGCTTTTTGACTCTTTTCCGGATGAAATTGAGTAGCAAAAATATTATCTTTTTCTATCGCAGAAGTAAAAACAATTCCGTATTCCGTTTCCGTCAACTTAACATCCTCTTCCTCGGGACATACATAGTAAGAATGCACAAAGTAAAAAAACTCTCCTTCTTTAATACCTTCAAGTAAAGCCGAATTCTTCCTCTTTATCACCTGATTCCAACCCATATGGGGAATCTTATACTCTGAAGGCAATTTAAACTTAACCACCTTACCTTTTATAAAACCAAAACCTTCTTCCTCTCCAAATTCATAACTCTTCTCAAACACAAGCTGCAATCCAAGGCATATACCCAAAAACGGCTTCCCCTTAGCAACTTCATCTATCAAAACTTCCCATAAACCTCTTTCCTTTAAATTTCTAACAGCATCCTTAAAAGCCCCCACACCCGGTAACACAATAGCATCAGCGCCTTTTATCTTTTTTTTGTCAGAAGTAACAACAACATCAGCTCCCACGTGCTCCAAAGCTTTACTAACACTCCTCAGATTACCCATCCCATAATCTACAACAGCTATCACTTTATACCTCCGGGAAGCGAACCTAGGAGATACCTAATATCATTATCCCCGAACATAACACCTGCTCCCAAATACACTCCTCTCCATTTATGATACAGAAGCTCATCCCCTCCACCGTAGACAAACCAATTTTTGTTCAAGTTATACCTCAAGCCTATTCTCAAATGAGGAGGAATATCATCTCCATCCGAATCTTTTCTGCCACCATCCCAAAGGTCCGAACTTAA